>JAOPVG010000363.1 GCA_025966255.1 Jatrophihabitans sp. | reverse complement strand
GGAGCGGCTGGTCACTGCGCTCGAACGCGGGCCGCACGGGGTGGAGATCGTGCGCCGGTGTGTGGACGTGGTCGACCTGCTCGCCGTGGCGGCGTCCGGGCAAGGACGAGCGGCGCTGCTGGCCGCGTCGGTGCAGCGCCTCGACGCCGATGCCGTCGATCGACTGCACGCGGCCGCGGTGGTCCCGGTGGGCGTCGTGCCGCGGGGCGACACCGGGGCGGAGGATCGGCTGCGGGCGATCGGCATCGCGCACGTGGTGCCCGACGACGCCGACGTCGCGGTCGTGGCATCGGTGGTGACCGAGGCCGTGCGAGCGTCCGGCGCCGACCCCGGTCCGGGCTCGTCGCGGCCGATGCGTTCCTTCGCCGATCCGTCCACGTCGATGGCCATCCCGCCGGGCGCGGGGGCGCCGGTGCCCGTCGACGAGCCGGCTCGCCGGGGGACCGTCGTCGCGGTGTGGGGGCCGACCGGGGCGCCGGGTCGCACCACGGTGGCCGTCACTCTCGCGGACGAATTCGCGCGGCTGGGGTCGGCGAGCCTGCTGGTCGATGCAGACGTGTACGGCGGGACGGTCGCCGCCGTGCTCGGGCTGCTCGACGAGTCGCCGGGGTTTGCGGCCGCGTGCCGGCAGGCGTCCGGGCAGAGGTTGGACGCGACGGCCCTGGCGGCGCTGTGCTGGCAACTCGGGCCCGAGCTCCGGGTGCTCACCGGCATTCCGTTGGCCTCGCGCTGGCCGGAGCTGCGTCCACCCGCCGTCGCGTCGGTGCTCGCCACGGCCCGGGCGCTGGCCGACTTCACGGTGATCGACTGCGGCTTCTGCCTCGAGACTGACGAGGAGTTGTCGTTCGACACGCTCGCGCCGCGCCGCAACGGGGCGACGTTGGCCGTGCTCGACGACGCGGACCTGATCCTGGTCGTGGGGTCGGCGGATCCGATCGGCATGCAACGGCTGGTCCGCGGGCTGGGCGACCTACGCGATGCCGAGGTACCGGCGCCGGTGTGGGTCGTGCTGAATCGGGTTCGGCCGGGTGCAGTGCCAGGGGACACGAACACCGAGTTGCGCTCGGCGTTGGAGCGGTTCGCCGGACGCTCGCCGGCCGCGTTGTTGCCAGCCGACCAGCGCGCCGTCGACGCCGCGCTGGCCTCCGGACGGCTGCTCAGCGAGTCGAGCCCGGCCAGCCCGCTGCGCCAGGCAGTGACCGAGCTGGCCGCGGCCCTCGCCGGCGTTCCGGCGCCGACGACACGGCGACGCCATCGGCGCTGAACCCGACCTCGCTCGCCGGTCTGGGAGAATGACGGGCTAGGCACAGCGGACGATCGGATGATCGGCTGACCGGCGGGAGGTGGGCGATGACGGAGCGCATGTCGTCGGCCGACGTCGCCTTCCTGCACCGGGAGAGCCGCACGGCGCCGCAGCATGTCGGCGGCCTGGCCGTGTTCACGCCGCCGGCGTCGGGCTTCGACTACGAGCGGCTGGTGCGACTGATCGAGGAGCGGATCTCGCTGGCGCCGCGGTACCGACAGAAGGTGCGGATGGTGCCGGGTCACCTGGCGAATCCGATGTGGGTGGACGACCCGTATTTCGACATCACCTATCACGTGCGGCGCTCGGCGTTGCCGCGCCCGGGAACCGATGGTCAATTGCTCGAGTTCTGCTCCCGCATCCAGTCGCGCGTGCTCGACCGATCGCGCCCGCTGTGGGAGATGTACCTCGTCGAGGGCCTGTCCGACGGGCGGGTTGCGATCGCGACCAAGACGCATGAGGCGATGGTCAACGAGCGCGACGGCATCGAGCTCGCGCAAGTGCTCCTCGACGCCGCGCCCGCGCCGCGTCGCACCGTGGAGGCGATCTGGATGCCCGGTCCCGAGCCCAGCTCGCTCGATCTCGTGCGTGACGCCCTGATCGGCGTGGTGCGTCGACCGGTCGCGCTGGCCGACACCGCGCGCGGCGCCGCCCGCGATGTCGGGTCGACGCTGTTGCGGGCGACGTCACTCGCCGGCGGGGTGGCCTCCGCCGGCAAGGCGCTGCTGCGCCGGGCCCCCGCGTCGCCGCTGCAGGCGGACTTGAGCGAGCAGCGCCGATTGGCGATCGCCCGGACCCGTCTCGAGGACTACCGCCGGGTCCGCGACGCCTTCGGCGGCACCGTGAACGACGCCGTGCTCGCCGTGGTGGCCGGCGCGTTGCGCGGCTGGCTGCTGTCACGGGCCGAGCCATTGCGACCGGCGACCTCGGTGCGCGCGCTCGTGCCAGTGAGCGTGACCGATCAAGCCGACTCGGGCGGCGGTGCTCTCCCGAGCCGGGTTCGTCCGTTGCTCGTCGACCTGCCGGTCGGCGAACCTGATCCGGTGCTGCGCCTTGCGCAGCTGCGTTATGCCATGGCCTCCCACAAGGCGTCGGGTCGGGCGGTGGGCGCCGACAGTCTCGCTGCGCTGAGCGGGTTCGCTCCGCCCACGCTGCACGCCCTCGGGGCGCGAGCCGCGAGCGGGTTGACTCGGCGGCTGTTCAACCTGGTCGTCACGAACGTTCCCGGACCGCAGCTGCCGCTGTACGCGGCCGGCGCGCGGATGACCGAGATGTTCCCGATCCTGCCGCTCGACGAGGGCCAGGCCGTGTCGATCGCCCTCACCTCCTACGACGGCGGGGTGTACTACGGCATCAACGGCGACCGCGACGCGATGCCCGACGTCGGCGTGCTCGCCGACCTGATCGAGGAGTCGTTGGCCGAGCTCGTCGGGGCGGTCGACGCAGAGAGTTCGCTGCGGGTGGGCGGGGCGACCGGTACGAGGTTTCCGCGACGTCACCGGACGAGCCCGGCCGACGAATCGTGAGGGCCTACCTGCCGGCCACGACCGGCGTACTGCGCACGCTGCTCGACTCCGGGTCGACGGGTCCGGCCCCGCTCACTGCGTTCGCGGTGACTCCGGCGTTGCGCGAGTGGTACGTCGACGACGACGCCGAATCGCTGGAGTACGCAGCGATGTCGGAGGCCGCGCGGGCGTCCCTGCGACTCATTGACGCCGACGAGTCAGCAGCCCGGCGCCGTGTGGTCGTGGCCGTCGACATACCGGACGCGAACGTCGCCGTCCGCGACGATCTCGACCGGGGCGTGGTGCAGCTCACCGAGGCAGTGCCGCTGACTGCGGTCGCCTCGGTGCACGTCGACGCCGCCGACGCCGCGGACACCGTCGCGGTGGCGGCCGCGGCGATGCTCGCGGCCGATCTCGGTGACGTCGGGTCGCAGGAACGCGTCGACGACGCGGAGGGCTTCGAGCTCTCGTGGTATGCCACGCAGGAGATCGAGCACCTGTTAGGCACGCTCTGACAGGGGCGGCTGGGCAATCCACCGGCTGAACCGGCCGTGGCACGATCAGACGATGGACGCCATCACCCACCCGCCTTTCCCGCACAACGAACCGGTGCACACGTACGCCCCGGGCAGCGCCGAGCAGATCAGGCTGGCGGCGACCCTCGACGAGATGCAGGGACGGCCCGCGGAACTGACGATGTCCATCGGCGGGGTGTCGCGGATGGCCGGTGGCGAGCGCATCAGCGTCGTGACCCCGCACCGTCACGAACTCGTGCTCGGCGAGACGGCGCAGGCGACGGTCGGCGATGTCGAGGCGGCGATCGGTGCTGCACTGGCGGCGGCCCCGGCGTGGCGTGAGCTCCCGTTCGATGAGCGGGCTGCGGTGTTCCTGCGGGCCGCCGATCTGCTGTCCACGACCTGGCGCGACCGGATCACGGGCGCCACGATGCTCGGACAGTCCAAGAGCGTGCACCAGGCTGAGATCGACGCGGCGTGCGAGCTGGCGGACTTCCTTCGCTACAACGTGCACTTCGCGCGGCAGATCCTGGAAGAGCAGCCGGGGAACTCGCCGCTGACCTGGAACCGGATGGACTACCGCCCGCTTGAAGGGTTCGTCCTGGCCATCACGCCGTTCAATTTCACGGCGATCGCCGGCAACCTGCCCTCGGCGCCCGCCTTGCTCGGCAATGTGGTCGTGTGGAAGCCGTCGCCGACCCAGCAGTTGGCCGCGCACCACACGATGGCGTTGTTCGAGGCCGCTGGTCTGCCGCCCGGTGTGATCAACATGGTGACCGGCGACGGTGCGGCGGTGAGTGCGGCTGCCGTGCCGCACCCGGCGCTGGCCGGGATCCACTTCACCGGATCGACCGGCACCTTTCAGCACCTGTGGAGCGAGGTCGGTCGCGGCATGGGCTCCTACGCCGCGTATCCGCGCCTCGTCGGTGAGACCGGTGGGAAGGACTTCGTGGTCGCGCATCCGAGCGCCGACCCGTCGGCGCTGGTTACGGGCCTGGTGCGCGGCGCGTTCGAGTACCAGGGCCAGAAGTGCTCCGCGGCGTCGCGGGCATACATTCCACGCTCGCTCTGGGCGTCGGGTGTGCGCGACGAACTCGTCGCCGTCACGGAATCGCTGAGCTACGGCGACATCACCAACTTCGCGTTCTTCGGCGGTGCCGTGATCGATCGACGCGCCTTCGACCGGCTCAGCGGCGTGCTCGACCGGCTGCACGCCGAGCCGTCGGCGACGGTGCTGGCGGGCGGGAAGTCCGACGACAGCGTGGGGTACTTCGTGCGACCTACCGTGGTGGAGGGCAGCGATCCCACCCACGAGATGTTCCGCGAGGAGTACTTCGGGCCGATTCTCGCGGTGCACGTGTACGAGGACAACGCGTGGAACGAGACGCTGACCCAGGTCGAGGCCGCCTCGCCGTACGCCCTGACCGGCGCGGTGTTTGCCCGCGAGCGGGCGGCGATCGCCGACGCGGAGGAGACGCTGCGTTTCGCCGCGGGCAACTTCTACGTCAACGACAAGCCGACCGGTGCCGTCGTCGGGCAGCAGCCGTTCGGAGGCGCCCGGGCTTCGGGCACCAACGACAAGGCCGGCTCGATCTGGAATCTGCTGCGCTGGGTATCGCCGCGGGCGATCAAGGAGACGTTCGTGTCGGCGACGGATCATCGCTACCCACACATGGGCTAGGCCGGCCCAACGCATCGTGGTGTGACTCATGGGGTCGCCACCTGGACCGGGACGGGCTCGCCGGCGTCGAACGGCGGGCCCCACGTCGACTCGCCGATCAGCAGTCCGCGCCCAGGTGGTCCGGCGGCCGGGCGGCGGCCGAGCCTGACCCCGAGCAGCTCGCCGTCGATCGGGCCCGGCCGCAACAGCAGCCCGCAGTGACTGCGGCGGACGTCGGCGGCGATCCCGCGGTAGGTCGTGGCCAGGTCGTCGCACCGACCCGCCACCACCGCGGCGAGCGGGGCGTCGACGGAGCGCGCCCAGGCGGCCAGCTGCTCACCGGCCGGCTGGTCGAGGAACGCCTCGCTGCCGTCCATCAGCAGAAGGGTCCGGGCGGTAGGCACGGGACCGACGTCCGGCCTGCCGGCCTCCGGATGGATCACCCGCGCGCCGAGACTGTGCGCCAGGGTGGTCAATGGCGAGCGGCCCGGGGCGGCCACGACAGCTCGTAGGCCGGTTCGATGCGCCTCAACGAGCAGCACGCACAACGTGGTCGAGCGACCCGACCTGGGCGGTCCGGCGACCAGGAACCGTCGCCCGCCCGAAAAGAGGTCGATTGCCACGGGGGCGGCGGTGTCGCCGGCGAGACCGATGCACAGGCGATCGGCGTCTCGAGGCAACTCACGCAACCGGACTCGGCTGGGCAGCGGCCGCAGTCGTACCGCGGTGTCGGAGCGGGGACCTGCTGCCCATTGGCCGGCGACGGCGCGGGTCGCGCGCTTCGCCTCCGCCACGCCGGGGCCGGCTCCGACGTGCGCGAGCTGGAACTCCGCGGCATCGCTGGCCCGCACTCCGCGACCGGGCGGAAACGAGGTGGGCAGGTCGCGCAGTACCACCCCGGCGAGGCCATAGTCGTTCCGGTCGGCGAGGTGCAGCAGCAGCCGGGACCCGAACGCCGCGGCGACCCGCGGCGCGAGCAGTGATCTGCCGCCGGCCACGACGGTCGTCAGGCCGGAGGCCGCGCCGGCCCGCAACAGAGCGCTCAGCAGCTCACTGCAACGCCCCGCGGCCGCGTCATCCTGGGTCGCGAGGAACGAGCCCCAGGCGTCGATGAGCACCAGCAGTCGAGGCGCGCTGAGGCGGCCGGCCGCCCTCGGGTCGGCGACGCGACGCGTCACCACCATGTCGAGGCGGTGGAGGAGGAGCTCCACGACGGACGGGTCCTCGGCGCCGGCCCCAGTCGCGAGGTGCGGCAACCCGCTCAGAGCGTCGGTCAGCGCGCCCGCCGAGTCCGCGACGTAGATCTCGAGCCGATCCGGGGCCAGCTTCGCCGCCGCGCCGAGGGCGATCGACGCGAGTGCACCGGTGCGTCCGGACCCGGGCGCGCCAACGACCAGGACCGAGCTGCCGCCCGTCAGATTCATGGTCAGTGGCGGCTGCGTCTGCTCCGCGGGGCAGTCGACCAACCCGATCGCGATGGTCGTCGCGTCGGGAGGGCAGGGCAGCTCGGTGGCGGCGAGCAGGACCGGCAACGGCTCGAGCCAGGGACTGTGCGCGGCGGAGCGGCTGGTGGATTGCGCGGCCGCGCGCAGTACGTCGACCAGGCGGACGAGGTCGTCGCGGCCGCTCGGCCTATCACGCCGGGCCCGGGTCCGCCGCCACTCGTCCAAGCGCTCGACCACAGGACGGATCGGCACCAAATCCCGGCCGCTCACCCGAGCCGTCTGGAAACACATCAGCGCGGACCCGGCGCGCAGGTAGGCCCGACCCGGCCGGGATCGCTCGATGCCCGCGGCCGCAGGCGTATCGACGATGTCGGCCGACTCCGCCGGATCCGTCACCCGCAACGCAATGCGCAGCGTGGTGTTTGCGCGGATCTCGGCCGAGACCGCACTGCCCGGCCGCTGCGTGGCGAGGACCAGATGCACGCCGAGCGACCGACCGCGCTGGGCCACCGCGACCAGACCGCGGACGAACTCCGGCAGCTCGTCGGCCAGCGTGGCGAACTCGTCCACGACGATCACCAGGCGCGGCAGGGCTTCGCGCCGACCCGAAGCTCGGAAGCTTTCGAGATCAGCCGCGCCGGCGGCAGCCAGAAGCCGCTCACGGCGACGCAGTTCGGCATCGAGCGAGCGCAGCGCGCGCCGGGTCAGTTGCGCATCCAGGTCGGTGACAAGTCCGGCGGTATGCGGCAAGCGCCCGCACTCCGCGAACGCCGCCCCACCCTTGTAGTCGACCAGCAGAAACGTCAGCTCCTCCGGCGGATGCAACACCGCCAGGCCGGCAACCAAGCTCTGTAGGAGGTCGGACTTTCCCGACCCAGTCGTCCCGGCAACCAGTGCGTGCGGGCCGTCAGCTAGGAGGTTCACCCGCAGCGGCCCGTCGGCGGACACGCCCAGGACGGTGTCGGGCTGCCCCGAGCTCGCCGCCCACCGCTGGGCGA
>JAOPVG010000355.1 GCA_025966255.1 Jatrophihabitans sp. | reverse complement strand
CCACCACTGCGGGAAACAGCGCATCGTGTTGCCCCGCGCGGAAGTTGGCCTCGACGTCGAGGAGCATTGCGTCTGGGCGTAGCTGACCGTGATCCGCGCGCCGGTCTCGGTCTGCACAGAGATGAGCCGTAGCCGCACGAGTTTGCCGAGCGTGTCACCGGTCGCGACGGGGTCGACCCGATTCGCGTAGGTAGCCCCGACGAAGTGGGTGTACGGCATGACGATCTGCGCCGACCCCGGTGAGCCGACGTGCAGGATCCGCTCCAGCCAGAGTTCGACCTTCGTCCCTTCTCCCGTCGCGGGGAAGGTGAACCCCAGGCCGTAGTCGTCCGCAGCGGTGTACGTGGTGCCCGTGCCGGAGTAGACGAAGGTGTGGATCGACGCGACGCGGTACTGCGTCCAGAACGTCGGCGCGCTCTGCGACGCGGTGCAGGTCGCGAGGCAGCGCTGGTCCCACGGCACGTCCGGCCACCGCGACTGGTGCGCGCTGTCACACGGGGCCGGGGCCTTGGGGTTGTCGGGCGAGCAGCGGTCGGTGAGGGTGAAGGTGACCTTGCCGGCGGCCGGCGTGGTCGAGCCGGTGTTGGCGCCGTAGTCGATCTCAGTCAGTGTCCCTCCCCGCGTGTAGCCGACGGAGGTCATGCCGTGCCGTAGATAGCGGTTGGTCTCGACGGTGTATTTGAAGGTTTCGGTGTTGCCGTTGCGGTCGACCACGTAGTCCAGGTTCCAGCGCCACACCTGCACCAGCGCGCCGGGGTAGCCGGGCTCGCCTGCATCGTCGCCGTAGACCGGGACGGTCCAGGCCGAGTTGGAGGCGCGCCCGAAGTAGTAGCTGGTCCCGTCCGGTGTTGTGACCGTCCAGGTCTCACCGTTGCTGTCGCCGTTGGTCGCCCCGACCGAGCGGGTCACGATGGTGCCGTCGTCGTTCTGCAGCCGCCACGTACTGGTCGACGCGATGCTGCCGCTGACCCTGATCAACGTGCCGGAGTGGCCGGCGAACGACAGCCGCGCATTGTCGGAATCCCAGCACAGGTCGAATTGGGTCGAGTGCCCATCGTCGCTGCACGAGTTGTAGGCACGCTCGATGAACCCGCCGGCACCGGACAGGCTCCACCCGTCGCCGAAGCCTGAGGGCTGGTTGTTCGTCGCGCCGGTCTCGCCGTCCACCGATCCGGAGTCGTAGGACAGCGCGAGGTTCGGCTGCGGGCCGCTCGGGGCCGGCGGCACCCGCATCGGATAGTTGTAGCTGAATGAGCCGAACTGCGACGAGGTGCCCCACGACGAGGACGGCGACAGGCTGGTCGCGGCGAACGTGCCCGACCCGTCACTGGCCGACGCCCCCGTTGTCGCCGCGAGCACGACCGCACGCGTCGAGGACGGCACCGTCACTATCGACACCCGCTGGGCCAGTGACCGTGACTGCGCCGCCGGAAAGGAGGGATGCCCGGCCGAGGCCCGCGTCCAGTGCACTCGCGCCGCGTAGTCACCGCCGTACAGGCCGTCGAGCAACGAATCGGGGACGCGAAGCTGCAGCGCCGGAACTCCACCGTCGGCACCGGGCCCGGTGATCCGCAGCGCGAGCGAGGCGCCGCCGGCCTGACGGGCTGCCGCCGGCGAGTAGATCTGCACGTGCACGGGAACGGTCGCCGACGTAGTCATGCCGGCCGGCGGTCGCGCGCGGCTGGCCACAGCGAGTGCTGTGGTGCCGACCGGCCGCCACGCGCCGGCGCCCGACGCCGAACCAGCAGGAAGGTTCAGCGTGTAGATGGCGGGTCGAAGCACGGTGGCGCGGGGCGCGGGCTGTGACACGGCCGACTGGCCGAGCGCGGGGGATGTTGCTGGCGCAAGCCGGTGAGTCGGGACCGGCTTCATCGCCGGCGGGGTGAATCGGTTCTGGTGCACAACGACCTTGCCACCCGAAGGATTCGGCGACGCCCCGCCGGCAGGGGCACTCACGGCCGCCACAAGCGCGCCGACTATCGAACTGATGACTACCGCAGCGACGATGCGGAACCGGGCCGGCTTCATGCGTGTACTCCAGGGCGTGAGCGAATTCGAGTTGAGCGGGTAGCGGCGGTTCACGGCAAGCCGACGACCTGGGTGCCGGACATGAGCCCGATCTGTGTCTGGTCGGCGACGCCGGGAACGAGCACCGGGTTGGAGACCATGCCGGTGAAGAAGCGGTGCGTCTGACCGATCATGTCGGCGCCCACG
The DNA here is from genome assembly GCA_025966255.1 of Jatrophihabitans sp. Taxonomy (GTDB): domain Bacteria; phylum Actinomycetota; class Actinomycetes; order Mycobacteriales; family Jatrophihabitantaceae; genus Jatrophihabitans. Next base: position 463 of record JAOPVG010000355.1, on the reverse strand, counting down.
ATGAACCGGCCCGTGGCGTCGGGTGAGGCCGTATGTGTCTGGGTCGGAATGATAAGTCCGGAGCCTCCCGAACCCGAGTTCACGTAGAGGCGCAATTGCTGGTTGATCGAGTCCCATTCACCGACGACCAGACCCAGGTGTTGATCTTGACCGCCGGGCCGATCGCGCAGTCGATCGCGCTGCTTGTGCTCTGGCTAGCGGGAGCGCAGAGGCGCCAATGGCCATCTGAGTTCTGCAGGAAGAATCCGCTGATCGATGTGCCTTCCTGGCTCAGCGCGGTCTGGACGGTCGTCGGGCCGGTCGTGGTCGGATACAGCCAGGCGCCGGCGGTGAAGGTGCTCGACGTGGGCGGCAGGTCGTTCCCGGTGGCGCCGACACGGCGAACGGGCAGACACAAGGTCACGAACATCCCCGAGGGTCGACGGCGGACCGACTCCTCAGAGCGATCACTGATTGCCGGGAA
>JAOPVG010000353.1 GCA_025966255.1 Jatrophihabitans sp. | reverse complement strand
GACGTCAGCGGAAACCGGCTGGCCGGCATCCTGGGTGCGAAGCTTCTCCCGCAGATGGATTGCGCCGTCCAGGGCAATCGCATGGTTGTAGAACACCAGGTCGTCGTTGGCGCGCACACGACCGTCGGCGCCCAACAGCAGCACACTCACGTCCGCGTCTACGGATTCCCCGTCGCAGTCGCCGGTCTCGAGAACGACTGTCACCGAGCCCAGTTCTGCGTCGAGGTCGCGTAATCCCGCATTCGCGCCCTTGGCCAGCTTCAGTGGTTCCGGCAGTTCCTCAGTCATACGATGATCATGCGCGACGATCAAGGGAGTGCAAGTTGCCTCGCCCTTGGGTGACGCCGAGATCAGGCCGAGGCGCCGCGGCGCAGGGGAGCGGGCAGATAGTTCGCGCCGGGGCCGGCCGTCGCCGCGATGTCGGCCGGGTTGGAGATGGCGCACTTGCGCAACGACAGGCAGCCGCAGCCGATGCACGAGTCCAGCCCGTCCCGGAGCCTGGAGAGTGCGGCGATCTGGTCGTCGAGCCGCTGGCGCCAGTTCTGCGAGAGCCGGGTCCAGTCCGCCCGGGTGGGCGTGCGGCTCTCGGGCAGCGTGGCGAGCGCCGCCGTCACCTCGTCCAGGCTGAGGCCGACATTGCGGGCGGCCCGGATGAACGCGAGCCGACGCAGCACGCTCCGCTCGTAGCGCCGCTGGTTGCCAGTCGTACGTGTGGCGTGCAGCAGTCCTTCACGCTCGTAGAAGCGCAGGGCGGACGGCGCGAAACCGCTGCGCTCAGCAACGTCGCTGACGGTGAGTAGGTCGGTCGGTCGCATGACATTCATGCTAGCCCTTGACTTGAAGTTGACTTCAACTACAACGATGAGCGCATGACAACGACATCCCGACCCATCGCCTTGATCACCGGCGCGTCCCGCGGTCTCGGCCTCGCTCTTGCCTGCGCACTGGCCGATCGCGGATGGCTCCTCGTCGTCGACGCCCGTCGGGCCGAAGGACTGGCCGAGGCGCTGCCGAGCGCTGTCGTCGTGGCCGGTGACGTGACCGACCCCGTGCACCGCGAGGCGCTGGCCGCCAGCGTCGGCGTGCTCGGCGGGATCGACCTGCTCGTCAACAACGCGAGCGATCTCGGGCCCAGCCCACTGCCGGCCCTTGCCCGCTACCCGATCGACGCGCTGCGCACGGTGTACGAGACGGATGTCGTCGCGCCGCTCGCCCTGACCCAGCTCCTCCTGCCCGAACTGCGCGCGTCGGGTGGCACGGTCGTCAACATCAGCTCGGACGCGTCCGTGGAGGCCTACGCCGGATGGGGCGGATACGGATCGGCCAAGGCCGCGCTCGACCACCTCAGCGCGGTGCTCGCCGTCGAGGAGCCGAGCGTCCGCGTGTACGCGGTCGATCCCGGTGACATGCGCACCGAGATGCACCAGGCCGCGTTTCCGGGGGAGGACATCAGTGACCGCCCCGAGCCCGCCACCGTCGTGCCGGCGCTGCTGCGACTGCTCGACGAACGTCCGGACAGCGCCCGCTACCGCGCCTCCGACTGGGCCGTCTCCGAAGCCGTGTCATGACGGCGAGGATGTTCGACCTTCCGCAAGGCCTCGAGGCGAGCGCGCCACCGACGGCCCGCGACGGTGTGCGGCTGCTCGTCGCGCACGCCGGCGGCATCGAGCACTCGCGGTTCGCGCACTTCGCGTCGTTCCTGTCGCCCGGCGACCTCGTGGTGGTCAATACCTCAGGCACCCTCGCTGCAGCGGTGGACGGCACCCGCGCGGACGGACGGCCGGTGACGGTGCACCTCTCCACCGCCCTCGACGACGGCGACTGGGTGGTGGAGGTGCGGCCGGCCATCAACGCCACCGGACCGGTGTTCGACGCACACCCGGGTGACCTGATCATGCTCCCCGACGACATCGCGCTCGTCCTGCACGAACCGCATCCGGTCGGGCAGCGCCGGCTCTGGCGCGTGCGGGTCGGCGTCGATGGCGCGATGCCCGCCTATCTCGCCCGGCACGGACGTCCGATCCGGTACTCGTATGTGCCCGAGGATCATCCGCTCGCCGACTACCAGACCGTGTTCGCTCGCGAGCCGGGTAGTGCGGAGATGCCGAGCGCCGGCCGACCCTTCACGGCCGACCTGGTCACCGATCTGGTGACCCAAGGCATCGGGATCGCCCCGATCACGCTGCACACCGGTGTGTCGTCCCAGGATGCCGGCGAGCCGCCGCAGCCCGAGCGGTTTCGTGTGCCGGAGGCGACCGCGCGCCAGGTCAACATGACGCGCGCGTGGGGCGGCCGGGTGATTGCGGTGGGCACCACGGTGACTCGCGCACTGGAGTCGGCCGCCGACGACAACGGTGTCGTGCGGGAGCGTTCGGGGTGGACCGACCTGGTGCTGGGCCCCGACCGTCCGACCCACGTCGTGTCCGGGTTGGTGACCGGGTGGCATGCACCCGGTGCGTCGCATCTCCGCCTGCTCGAGGCCGTCGCGGGCGCGGATCTCGTCCAGCGGGCCTACGCCGAGGCACTGCGTGCGCGCTACCTCTGGCACGAGTTCGGCGACAGTTGCCTGCTGCTGCCGTGAGCGGGGCGGCCTAGGCCAGCGCGGCGAGCAGCGCCTCGTGCAGCAGGTCGTTACTGGCCGCTGCGTTGCCCTGATGCACGCCGTCGACCCCGTTCAGCCCGGTGAAGCGGCCACCTGCTTCGGTGACGATCGGGGCGAGCGCGGCGATGTCCCACAGCGACAGCTCCGGCTCCGCGGCGATGTCGACGGCCCCCTCGGCGACGAGCATGTAGGACCAGAAGTCCCCGTACGCGCGGCTGCGCCAGACTCGATCGGTCAGCGCGACGAACGCGTCCCGGCGGTCCAGTTCGGCCCAGCCGCCGAGCGACGCGTAGGACAGGCTGGCGTCCTCCAGTCGACCCACCCGCGACACCGCCAACCGACGGGGAGCGCCAGCCAGTGCGGATCCCCACGCCCCGCCGTCGCGGGCGGCCCACCAGCGTCGTCCCAGCGCGGGCGCCGACACCATCCCGACCACGGCCTCGTCGCCGTCGAGCAAGGCGATCAGCGTGGCCCAGACCGGTACGCCGCGGACGAAGTTGTTCGTCCCGTCGATCGGATCGATGACCCACCGCCGGGCGCCGGAGCCGGTCGA
>JAOPVG010000352.1 GCA_025966255.1 Jatrophihabitans sp. | reverse complement strand
CGGGATCAGCGCGAAGGGGATGCCGAACGACAGCAGCACCTGGGACACGACGAGCGTGTCGGTGGTCGGCAGGCCGAGCGCAAGGACAGCCAGCGCGGGCAGCATCGTCAGCGATCGGCGGACGAAGAGCGGGATGCTGCGCCGGATGAAGCCCTGCATGACCACCTGGCCGGCGTAGGTGCCGACGCTCGAGGACGACAGCCCCGAGGCGAGCAGGGCCACGGCGAAGGCCAGCGCGGCACCGCCGCCGGCCAGCCGGGCCAAGCCGGCGTGCGCGGCCTCGATCGAGTCGGCGCCGTGCCCGCCGACACTGTGGAAGACCGACGCGGCGACGACGATCATCGAGATGTTGATGACGCCGGCCGTGCCGAGCGCGACGATCACGTCGAGGCGCTGGAAGCGAAGGAGCTGGCGCCGCTCGCCGTCGTCGCGGCAGGCCACCCGGCTCTTGGTGAGGGCCGAGTGCAGGTACACCACGTGCGGCATGACGGTGGCCCCGACGATGCCCGCGGCGAGCACGATGCTGCTGTTGCCGCTGAAGTGCGGCGCGATGCCGCTCGCGAAGGCCGACGCGTCCGCACCCACCGCGGCCAGGTCGTAGGCGAAGCCGAGCAGCACGAGCCCGAGCAGGGCGGCTATGACGAGCTCGAAGCGCCGGTGCCCGCGCTGCTCGAGGCCGAGGATCGCGAAAGCGACGACCGCGGTGATGATGCCGGCCGGCAGCAGCGGAACACCGAACAGCAGGTACAGGCCGAGCGCAGCCCCGACGAACTCGGCGATGTCGGTCGCCATCGCGACGACCTCGGCCTGGATCCACAACCCGATGGACACCGCTCGGGGGAAGGTGTCCCGGCACAGCTCCGGCAGATCGCGGCCGGTGGCGACGCCGACCTTCGCCGACTGGTACTGCACCAGCATCGCCATCAGGTTGGCGACGATGACGACCCATACCAGCGCGTAGCCGAACCGCGCCCCCGCGGAGAAGTTGGTGGCGAAGTTGCCCGGGTCGATGTAGGCGACGGCCGCGACAAAGGCCGGCCCCACGAGGCAGATCGCGCCGCGCAACCGCCCACGGGAACGCAACAGCGCCAGCGGGCTGGTCTCGTCTGTCCCGACCGAATCGAGGCCGACCGCCGCCACGGCCGGCCCTCGATCACCCACGGGGGCCGGGGCACCCATCCAGAATCACCCGACCGACGGTCCGAGGCCGAGGGACTGCGGCGTACTGGAGTCCGGCGACGGCTGATGCAGGCCCTCATCGAGCTGGCCGAACTCCGTCATCAGCGCCCGGCTGCCGCCCCACGGCGTCTGCTCCTCGGCGATCAGCGTGTTGGTGGTGAGCAGCAGCCCGGCCACCGACGCTCCGTTCTGCAGGGCCGACCGGCAGACCCGCAGCGGGTCGATGATGCCCATGTCGATCATGTTCCCGTAGCGGCCTTCAAGTGCGTCGAAGCCGTCGTCGACGCTCATCCGCGACACCTCCGAGACCACCTCCTGACCGGAGTAGCCGGCGTTGGCGGCGATCAGGTACATCGGCTCGGTGAGCGCGCGGCGCACGATCTCCACCCCGATCGCGCGGTCCCGCTCGACGTTCAGCTCGTCGAGCACCGAAGCGGCATGGGCCAGCGCGGCGCCGCCACCGGCGACGATGCCTTCGGCCATGGCCGCTCTCGTGGCGGACAGGGCGTCTTCGACCCGGTGCTGGAGTTCGGCGAGCTCGGCGTTCGTCGGCGCACCGACCTTGATCACCGCGACCTTGCCGGACAACGCTCCGATCCGCTCCGTCAACACGTCCTCGTCGATCCCGAACGTCGCCCGCTCCAGCTCGGCGCGCAGCTGGGCGAGCCGGAACTCGATCTCCGCCGACGAACCGGCGCCGTCGATGATCGCCGTGCTGTCCGCCGTGACCCGCACCTGCCGCGCCCGACCGAGTTGATCCAGCGTCATGTTCTCGAGGCTGAAGCCGGAGTGTTTGCTGAACACCTTGCCGCCGGTGATGGTGGCAATGTCCTCGAGCTTTCGCAGCCGGCGGTCGCCGAAGCCGGGCGCCTTGGTGGCGACGCACTGGAACACCCCGTTGACGTGGTTGTGCACCAACATGCTCAGCGCGGACCCCTCGATGTTCTCGGCAATGATCACGAGCGGCCGCGGGTCGCGCATGACCTTGTCAAGCAGGGGCATCAGCTCCTGCACCTTGGTGATCTTCTCGCTGCACAGCAGGATGTACGGGTCGTCGAGGATCGCTTCGAGGCTGGCCGGATGCGTGACGAGGTACGGCGAGACGTAGCCGTTGTCGTACTCGAAGCCCTCGACGAAGTCGACGCTCATCCCGTGGACGGCCGATTCCTGGATGGTGACGATCCCTCCCGCGCCGACCGTTAACAGCGCGTTCGCGAGCACCGCGCCCACGACTTCGTCGTCGTTCGCCGAGATCGCGGCGACCCGCGCGTAGTCGTCTTCGGTGACGATTGGGTGGGCCACCTCGTGCAGGCGCTCGACGAGCTTGGCCACCGCGATGTCGACCCCGCGTTTGACGAGGACCGGATTGCCGCCGTCACCGATGGCCTTCATCCCTTCCCGGATGATCGCCTGCGCGATCACCGTGGCCGTCGTGGTTCCGTCGCCGACGATGTCGTTGGTCTTGATCGCGGCTTCCTTCACCAGCTGCGCGCCCATGTTCTCGAATTGGTCGCTGAGGTGGATCTCCCGCGCGATGGTGACGCCGTCGTTCGTCACCACCGGCGAGCCGGTGATCTTCTCCAGGATCACGTTGCGCCCCTTGGGTCCCAAGGTCGATTTCACCGCCTCGGCCAACTGGTCCACCCCGGAGAGCAGCAACATCCGAGCGTCCGCACCGAATCGAAGTTCCTTGGCCATGAGTCCTCCTGTGGATGGGATCGCGTCGCTGGGCGCGGGCGGGTAGGGCAAGCGGTCAGGGCACGAGGATGGCCCGGCCGCGCACCCGGCCCGCGTCGAGATCGGCCAGGGCGTCCGGTGCGGCGTCCAAGGG
>JAOPVG010000345.1 GCA_025966255.1 Jatrophihabitans sp. | reverse complement strand
GTCCTCGAGTGGCAGGAACTCCACCTCGACCGAGCTCTGGGACACCACGACGAAGCGCGGCACGTTGTTGGGCACCTTCACCCGGGCGAAGCGGCGCACGTCGTCGTCGGGGTCCTGAACCAGCACGGCCAGGTTCAGCGAGAGCCCGGAGATGTACGGGAACGGGTGCGAGGGATCGAAGGCCAGCGGGGTGAGCACGGGGAACACCTTGGAGCGGAAGTACTCACCCAGCCGGGACCGCTCCTCGTCGTCGAGGTCGTCCCAACGGCGGATGTGGATGCCCTCGGCGTCGAGCGCCGGTTGCACCTCGTCCCGGAAGCACCGGGCGTGCCGGTCGACCAGTTCGGCGATGCGGGCGCTCAGCGAGGCCAGGATCTCGCGCGGTGACAGGCCGTCGGCCGAGGTCACCTGCAGTCCGGTGTCGGCCCGGCGCTTCAGCCCGGCGATGCGCACCATGTAGAACTCGTCGAGGATCTCGGCGAAGATCGCGAGGAATTTCACTCGCTCCAGCAGCGGCTCGTCCTTGTCCTCGCCCTGGGCGAGGACACGGGCGCTGAATGCCAGCCAGGACAGTTCCCGGTTGCTGAACCGGTCGTCCGGCAGGTCGTCGGCGTGGACCGGGGTCTGGTCGAGGTCGCCGTCGGGGACGGCGTCGGTCGGGTCGATCACTCGCCCGGGCGGGAGCGTGCCGAGGTCGGAGGTCATGCCGACGCCCGGCGAGGCGGCGGAGGGGCGCAGCGATCGGGCGGGGCAGTCATGCGCCCATCATGCCGCTACAAGTTGAACGTACGGTGATTCCGGCGCTGGCGAGGACGGCTCGCGTGGCCGTCCCCAGACCCAGCCCGGCGGCCGAGAACAGGTCGGCGGCGGTGTCGACGTCGTGGCGCAGCCCAGGGCCGGCCAGCACGGCGGTGGCCCCGCCGGCGTGCCGCTGGGCCGAGCCGGGCCCGAAGGCGGGGTCCAGCGCGTGGCCCGGAGCGGCGGCCAGCAACGTGGTTCCGGTGCCCGAGGCGTCCGGGACGAAGGCCGAGCCCAACCCGGCGGCGGCGCGCAAGGCCTGGGCCAGCTCGTCCGGGCGTAGGGCGGGGAGATCGCCGACGAGAGCTGCGACGCCGTCCTCCGGCCAGAGTTGAGCCGCATGGGCGGCACCCTCGCGGACCGCGGCGTCGAGCCCGGGGAGCCTCTGCAGCAGCACGTCGGGGGCGCCGTCGGCCCGGTCGACGACGACCAGGACGCGGGCGACGCCGCGTGCCGCTGTCGCCGCGGCGATCGTGTCGGCGCGGATCGCCTCGACCAGTCGGCGGTGGGCGGCAGGATCGCTGCTCATGGGCGCCAGGCGCGACTTCGCTGCGGGCAGGGCCTTCGCCGGGATCACAACGCTCCAGTGCACAACATCGAGTCTACGAACCGAGTGGCTGAACACATGCACGCGCCGTCGGCCCGATACGGCAGACTGCACCGTGCCGAACACCGACGACCTAGGGGACATGAGTGGCGAGGCTCGTCAAGTTACGCAGACCGGGCCACGGGGAGAAGATGGGCGTCGGCTGGCGCACCGTCTGGCTCGTCCTGTACTGGCCGGTGTCCTTCCTGGTGAAGGTCCGCTACCTACGCATGGAGCGGCTCCCGCAGGACGGCCCGGCGATCATCGTCGTCAACCACGTCTCGCACATCGACCCGTTCCTCGTCTCCAAGTTCATCCTCGACGCCGCTCGCACCCCGCGCTTCCTGGCCAAGGACTCGATCTTCGACGTGTTTGCCGTCGGCCGGGCAATGCGGGCGATGGGCCATATCCCGGTCAAGCGCGGCACCACCGATGCCCGACAGTCGCTGGCCGCAGCCGTGGCCGCCCTCGAGCAGGGCCACGTACTGGTGCTGCACCCCGAGGGCACCGTCACCCGCGATCCCGACGGCTGGCCGATGGCGGGCAAGACCGGCGCGGCCCGGCTCGCCACCCTGGTGCCGGACGTGCCGGTGATCCCGGTCGCACAATGGGGCGTGCAGGACTCCATCGACCTCTACAAGAAGAAGGTCAAGATCTTCCCGCGGCCGAAGCACGTGCTCTCGGTCGGCGACCCGATCGATCTGAGCGCATTCCGCGACCGCGCGCCGAACATGCGGGTGCTGAAGGAGATCACCGACCAGATCATGCGTCAGCTCCGCACCGACGTCGCCGACCTGCGCGATCTCCCCGCGCCGGCCGGGAACCTGTTCGTCTGGCGACGCCCCGGCGAGAAGCCGGAAGACGCGGCGTGAGGCGGGCGGCCGTGCTCGGCGCGGGGTCGTGGGGGACGGCCTTCGCCAAGGTGCTCGTCGACGCCGGCAACGACGTCACCCTCTGGGCGCGGCGCGAGGAGCTCGCCGACCAGATCAACCGCGAGCACGCCAATCCCGACTACCTGCCCGGGATCGTGCTGCCCTCCGCACTGGTCGCCACGCACGACGCGGCCGCGGCCCTCCTCGACGCCGAGCTGGTGGCCTTCGCGATCCCCTCGCAATCACTGCGGGAGAACCTGATCGAATGGGTGCCCTACCTGCCGGCCGATGCCACGCTCGTCAGCCTGATGAAGGGTGTCGAGCTGGGCACGACGAAGCGGATGAGCGAGGTCGTCGCCGAGGTGGCCGGTGCGCCGCCGGAGCGGATCGTGGTCGTCAGCGGACCCAACCTGGCGCTGGAGATTGCGAAGGAACAGCCGACGGCCACGGTGATCGCATGCGTCGACGAATCCCGCGCCACAGTCGTGCAGAAGCTGTGCAGCACTGCGTACTTCCGGCCGTACTCGAACACCGACGTCGTGGGTTGCGAGCTGGGCGGCGCCACCAAGAACGTCATCGCGCTGGCCTGCGGCATCGCGCAGGGCATGGGCTTCGGCGACAACACGCTGGCCTCGATCATCACCCGAGGGCTGGCCGAGACGGCGCGCCTGGGGGAACACCTCGGCGCCGACCCACTCACCTTCGCCGGGCTGGCCGGGCTGGGTGACCTGGTCGCCACGTGCAACTCGCCGCTGTCGCGTAACCGCACCTTCGGCGAGCGCCTGGGTCGCGGCGAGTCGCTGGAGCAGGCCCAGGACGCGACGCACGGTCAGGTGGCCGAAGGCGTGAAGTCGTGCCGCTCGCTCCTCGAACTCGCACAGCACCACGATGTCGACGTGCCGATCACGGCCGCCGTCGAGGCCGTCTGCTTCCGGGGCATGACGCCGCCGCAGATGCTCGAGCTGTTGATGTCGCGATCGATGAAGTCCGAAAGCTGAATCGACCGGCCGGTAGGGTCGTTTCGTGGCAGATCGGATCCGGGTCGCGGTCGTCTATGGCGGCCGTAGCAGCGAACACGGCATCTCCGTCGTCTCGGCCGGGAGCATTCTGGGCGCGCTCGACCCCGAGAAGTACGACGTCGTCCCCGTGGGCATCACCCGGGCCGGGCGCTGGGTGCTCACCGACGCCGACCCCGCCTCCCTGCAGATCGCCGGGCGCACGCTGCCCGAAGTCGAGAAGGGCACCTCCGTGGTGCTGAGCACCGACCCGAGCACCTCGGCGCTCGTCTCGATCGAGCCCGGCTCGCTCGCGGAGGTGCTGGAGTCGGTCGACGTCGTCTTTCCGGTACTGCACGGTCGCTATGGCGAGGACGGCACCATCCAGGGCCTGTTGGAGCTCGCCGGCGTGCCCTACGTCGGGCCCGGCGTCTTCGCGAGCGCGGCGGCCATCGACAAGGAGTTCACGAAGCGGCTGCTGCGCGACGCCGGCCTCGAGGTCGGGCAGTTCGCGGTCGTGCATCGCGGGCGGCCGTTTTCGGCCGTCGACGTCCAGCACCTTGGGCTGCCGGTGTTCGTGAAACCGGCCCGCGCCGGTTCCAGCCTCGGCATCACGAGGGTGACCGACTGGGCCGATCTCCCTGATGCCCTGGAGGTCGCCTTCGGCCACGACAGCAAGGTGCTCATCGAGGCCGCCGTCGTCGGGCGCGAGATCGAGTGCGGCGTGCTCGAGGATTCCGACGGGCGGCCCATCGCGAGCTTGCCGGCCGAGATCCGGCTGCTGAGCGGCCACGACTGGTACGACTTCGAGGCGAAGTACCTCGACGACGCCTGCGAGTTCGACATCCCGCCGGACCTGCCCGCCGACGTCATAGCGCGAGTGCAGGACACCGCCTGCCGCGCGTTCGCCGCGCTTGATTGCGCGGGCCTGTCGCGGGTGGACTTCTTCGTCACGCCGGACGGACAGGTCGTCGTCAACGAGATCAACACCTTGCCCGGCTTCACGCCGATCTCGATGTTCCCGAGGATGTGGGCCGCATCCGGCGTCGACTATCCGACGCTCGTCGATCGGCTCATTGCGTCAGCCCTGCGCCGCGGCTCGGAGTGACCGCCGAGTCGATCCCGTTCTTGGGCGCCCGTCGGCCTGGTGAGCCGGGCACAGCTCGCTCTGCTGCGGGTCCGGCTCGCGACGACGACCTGATTCGGCGCGGTCAGTTCTCCACGGCCAGGACTAGCAGGCGGAGCAGTCGCTCGGTCTCGGCCGCTGGGTCCTCGGTGAGTCCCGTATGCACCGGGCCGGCCTGCACGACCGTGCTGCGGGGTGCGGTCAGCCAGCGGAACCGCCGGCCGATCTCCTCGTCCGACGCCGGGCCGGTGCCGTCGGTGGAGCACGTATCGGCGACCGACCGCAGGGCGGCGTCCACGGCCGCCACGTCCACGCCTGGATCAAGCGCGCGAAGCCGGTCGACGTCCAGGTGCACGCGCGCGCCGAGATAATTCAGCGCCCGGCAATAGACCAGCACGCCGCCGTTGATCGACTCGCCGCGCTCGACCCGCGGCACGACGTGCAGCACGGCGTACTCGAACGGCACCCGCGTCATGAGCCACCGAGCCAGGTCGGTCGGTTGGCGCCCGGCTTGGCCGGGATGCGGGCCCGGCCACCGCTGGCGACCGTGTCCTGGAGGGCCGGCAGCCAGTGCGACCGCGCCTCGAAGCGAGCGGCCAGTGCGTCCACGTAAGCGGCCCGCAGCGCGAGGACCGAGTCGAAGCCGGGCTCGTCGACGAGCCACTCGTCGGGCACGAGGTCCACCGCGGCCCGCAGCGATGCGGTCGTGACGAGGGGCGCCAGCGCGTCCTCCGCCGCGACGAGGTCGGGGGAGCTGCTGAGCAGGGCGTGCTCGCCGGCGTCGTAGGGACGGACGGGTGTGCCGGCGGCCCAGTTGTGGTGGAACGTCAGAGCCGCGCCGTGGTCGATGAGGTAGGGGCGGCCGTGCCAGAAGAGCATGTTCGGGTTGCGCCACGACCGGTCGACGTTGCCGATCAGCGCGTCGAACCAGAGCACCCGCCCGGCGAACGCCGCATCGATGGCGAAGGCCGACGGGTCCAGATCGAGGGAGCCGGGCAAGAAGTCGACGCCGAGGTTGAGTCCCGGACTGGCGCGCAGGAGATCCTGCACCTCCTCGTCCGGTTCGTTGGCCGCGAGGATCGGATCGACCTCGACGGTGACCAGCTCCGCGACCGGCAGCCCGAACGTGCGGGCCAACTCGGTGCCGATGACCTCGGCGATCAACGCCTTTCGGCCCTGCCCGGCGCCGTGGAACTTCACGACGTAGGTGCCGAGATCGTCGGTCTCCATCAGGCCGGGCAACGAACCGCCCTCGCGCAACGGAGTCACATAGCGCGTCGCGACGACGTGAGGAAGCACGGTCGCAGAGCCTACGGTCCCCCGTTCGCGCGTGCGCAGTCGTCCCGGACTACTCCCTAGCGCCCAAGGACTGCGCGCTCGGCGTCGATCACGCCGTAGCCGTCCAGCGGGGTCCAACCGAACCCGAGGCGGTTGGTCATCGCGCCGAGAATCTTGCTTCCATCGGTCCGCGTAGCCCTGAACGCCAGCCCGACGGGAATCGGGACTCGCTGCGGGATGAAGGTGGCCCCGCCGAGTTCGTCGGCGCCATTGCCCTCGTTGGGGCTGCCGGGCAGCCCGGAGACCTGCAGATCGCGGTCGACGCCGAACTGCACCCGTTGGCCGTGGCGAAGCCCGTTGCGGAACGTCAACGTCATGTGTCGGTACTGACCGGCGACCGCGGACCCGCCGCCAGGGACGGAGAAAGACGCGGCGACACTGCTCGCGCTCAGGCCGCCGCCGGTCGTCCCGATCGTGAACGGGAACCCATCGGCGCGGAACGGGCTGACACCGTCGAAGGCTCGGGTGTCGAACACGATGCCGTCCGACCGCGGCGGGTGCCGCGTGCCGAGGGCCGTGGGGCTCGCGCTCTCGCCGTAGAACGTGATCGACCTCAACGGTGTGGAGCCGGTGTAGCGGACGGTGAAGAACCGCCGATCCGTCATGGAGCCCGGGATGGGATCGGTTTCGTTGCCCTGTGAACCGTCGGCGCTGATCGTCAGCCCGCGGGCGCTGCCGCCGGCGTGGTTCGGATCCAGATCATGGGCAAAGGTGCTGTGCTCGAGCCGACTACGCACTTGATCCGGGCTCAACGATCCGCGACCACCGGACTTCTGCAGCAGCAGCGCGGCGATGGAGGCGGCGTGCGGAGCCGCAGCGCTCGTGCCGAAGAAGTTCGGCTGCGTGTCCGGATCTCGCACGGTGTCGCCGATGAAAAACGTGGTGTTGCCGCCGTCGGTCGATGACAACTGCGGTTTGGCCCGGACCTGTGGGTGGGCGTAGCGGTTGCCGGCCGAGTCGAAGTAGAACGGCAGGGTGCCTCCGGGCGAGGTGAAGAACTCCGGCAGGTACGGCCGGAACGGGTCGTACGCCGCGACCGAGGTGGCACCCTTCGCGGTGCTGTGGCCGAAGGTTGCCGGCGCCAGTGGGTCGACGTACTCGGTCGGGTAGATGTCGTCGAAGTTGACGTAGCGCAGCGTCGTCGCGCCCAGCGGGCCGGTACCGGCGCGCGATATCGCTATCTGCAGGCCCGGCAGACCGGCCAGGCTGGCGATCTCGGAGGGGCGGCCGGTCAGGGTGTTCGCGTCCTGGAGAGCGCCGAGGAACGATCCGTCGGGAGCGAAGATGAGCACGTTGAAGTCCGTCGTCACCTTCGATAGCGCCAGGATCGGCCGCACGTCGACGGTGAAATCGCCGAGGGACCCGTTGAAGCCCGTGATCGTGATCTTGTAGGCGCCGGGCTGGTCGAGCGTGGTCACCAGCGCCTCCGGCGACGCGCCGGTGTCGATCGGACCGAGCTGCGTTCCGTCCGGCTTCGTGACATCCAGGATCAGGTCGGTGGTGCCGGAGGGGATTCCATCCGTCCGGAACTGCACCTGCTTGCCGAGTTGAGCGGTGGTCGGGGTGAACGAGAAGCTCGGCGCGGGTTGGGCAGCCGTGATCGCACCGGTTGCCGTGAAGTACGGAGCGCCCAGAGTGGCACCGTTGGCGTCCAGCGGGTCGTCCCTTTGCAGGTCGAACGTGCCACCGAACTCGCCGAGGGTCAGCGACTGCGCGACGTCCACGCCCGGTCCCGGGTTCATGTCCTGCAAGCCGCCGCTGTACAGCGCCGGATCGACGTTGCTGAAGTCGAGGTTCGTGCCCGGCACGCCCTGCGCGGCCGGGATGAGGTGAACTCGCGATTGCCACGCGTTGTGATCGCCCTGGTTGCCGGCCGAGGAGAAGTACGACACGCCCTGGCGGGCCACGTGATCCACCGCATCGGAGATCGGCCCGTCGGAGAAGAACGGCTCGCTGAGGTACACGACGTCATCGACCTCGACGTCGGCCCGGCACGGACCGGACCGGTTACCGAGGGCGCGGATGTTGTTGGCGAAGCCGACCTCGCCGCTGTCGGCCGTCCCGAAGCACAGCTTGGCGCGCGGCGCCACGTCGTGGGCGATCTGCAGCATGGCCCGGCCCTCGTCGAAGCCGCCGTTCGGGTCATCCTCGACGACGACCACCGGCTGCGAGTTCTGCGGGTTCCCGGTTCCCGGCAGGTCGCCGGA
>JAOPVG010000251.1 GCA_025966255.1 Jatrophihabitans sp. | reverse complement strand
GACTCCTCCGCCGACATGAGCGTCGTCTCCGGCGCGATCGACCCCGCCTCGAGCCGGGCGGCCAGCCACATCAACACGATCACCATCACGCTGACCCACGACACCTACGGCATCGCCCGCTACCAAGGCGACAACTTCTACTACACCTCGCCGTACAGCCCGGCCGGCAACGAAGCCGGCGCGGCCGAACCGTCCTGGCCGCAGATGAGCATGTACGTCGCGCTCTACTACACCTACACCGGCAACCTCGCCGCCGCCCTGCCGCGGCTGACCTGGTACGCCAGTCGCACCGCGGTCGGCTACATGCCACCGGGCGAGGCCGTGTCGAACGTGACCCAGAAGCCGATCATCTCCACCATGGTGGAGCCCGTGACCGGGGCCTGGTACGTGCTGGCGGCGTTGGCCTACACCGGCCACGCCGACACCCGCACCTACGCGCCGATCAGCAACGCCGGCGCCGAAGCCGGACTGACCGTCGACGCCGGCACGACCGGCGACTGGCCGCAGTGGAACTCGATCCCGTACTACGTCTCGCCGCTCGGCAACGAGGCCAGCGGAGTGTCCACCACGGACATCAAGAACGTGGCCATCGCCAACGATGCCAACAACATCTACGTGCGGCTGGACAACGCCAGCGGTTCGCTGCCCGGGTACAACACCACCCCGAAGTTCGCGATAAGCGTCTACGCCGGCGACTACTCGGGCAACGCGTCGACCCCGACCTCGAGCACGGCCCTGTACGGCACGGCGTTGCCGCGACCGGCCGCCTACATGGTCGGACGGTGGTCCGACTCCACCAACTACGCCCGCTTCAAAGTCTCCGGTGGCGCCTGGACCGCTGATTCGTCCATCACCTCGGTGATCGCGCCGCAGTGGGACACCACCACCGGCCGGATCGAGATGGTCATCCCACGCAGCGCACTGACCAGCGGAGCGGCCAACGACAACTCGATCGTGCCGATCACCATCGCGCTGGTCCGGCAGAACCCAACCACATCGGCATGGAGCGAAGACGACACGATCACCCTGCGATACAAGCTCACCCCAGCCAGCACCCCATGGATCTACGGGAACGTGAGGTGACGAGCGGGCGTCGCCAAGCCCAGAAACACGTTCGCTCCGGAGCCGTGCACGCACCCGACGAGCATCACCCCCGCGGCACAGCAGCTCGGTAACCCGCAGTAGCGCCGCGTCCGCATGCGGCACGACGGCTCCGTGCCCACCGAGCGAAGGCGTTCCGCGGCAGTGGTCCGGGCGACGAGCTGATGCACGCCCGGGGACTCGTGCTTCCCGAAACTGGCAGTAGCACTGTCCGCGTGCCACCCGAGCGATCACAGGTGGCACGCTTAGCCCGTGGGCGAGCGCAGCGCGGGACGGTCAGCGAGACAACGCGGGTGAGCGTCCTCGTGAGCCCGCTGTTCATCGGGCGCGAAGACGAGTTGGCCGCGCTGCTCGCGGCGCTGGAGCGAGCGCGCCTCGGCGAGACCGGCGCGGTCGTGATCGGCGGCGAAGCGGGCGTGGGCAAGTCCCGTCTGGTTACCGAGCTGGCCCGGCGGGCGGCCGCCGAAGACATGCGAGTGCTGTCCGGGCAGTGCGTGGAGCTCGGCGCGGAGGGGTTGCCGTTCGCCCCGCTGGTCGACGCGTTGCGGACGCTGGCCCGCTCGACTCCCCCGGCGGCGCTGAGCACGTTGCTCGGTCCGGCGCGGCGCGAGCTGTCGCGGCTGTTGCCCGACCTCGATCCAGACGCAGGAGATCAACCGGCTGGGCCGCCGAGCCAGCCGTCGGCGCTGCTCGAGCTCGTCCTCGGGGTCGTCCAGCGGCTGGCCGGCGCGCAGCCACTTGTGCTGATCATCGAGGACCTGCACTGGGGCGACCAGTCCACGCTCGATCTGCTGGCCTACCTTGTCCGGGTCCTGCGTGACGCGCCAGTGCTCATCGTCACGACCTACCGCTCCGACGAGATCCACCGGCGGCACGCACTGCGCCCGCTGCTCACAAGCTGGGATCGGGTACGTACCGTCCGCCGGATCGAACTGCACCGGTTCGGACCGGACGAGGTCGCCGCGCAGCTGGACGCGATCCAGGGCTCGAGTGTCCCCCGCCGGCTGGTGGAGCTGATCTTCGAGCGGTCCGAGGGCAACGCGTTCCTGGTGGAGGAGATCCTCGGTCTGGTGCACGGCGGCGGCGACGCGATGCGGCTGCCGCCGTCGCTGCGCGACGTGCTGCTCACCCGTGTTGATCGTCTCTCCCCAGCAGCCCGGCAGGTGCTGCAGGTCGCCGCGGTGGCCGGCCGATCGGTGTCGCACCGGCTGCTGCTCGCGGTCGCCGGCCCCGACGAGCAGGCCGTGCTCGATGCGATCCGCGAGGCCGTGGAGAACCAGGTGTTGGTCGTGGACGAGGCCGGGCCGGGCTACGCCTTCCGGCACTCCCTCGGCCGGGAGGCGGTATATGACGACATGCTGCCCGGCGAGCGCGGGCGGGTGCACGCCGCGTACGGCAAGGTGCTCGGCGAACGACCCGAGCTCGGCGGCGATCCGGCGTCGGCGCTCGCCGCGCAGGCCCACCACTGGTACGTCGCCCTCGACCTCCCCCGCGCACTGCGCGCCTCGGTGTCCGCCGCGGCGCACGCCTCCGCCGCCTACGCTCCCGCTGAGGCAGTGCGACACCTGGAGCGTGCTCTGCGGATCTGGCCGCAGGTCGCCGACGCCGACGATGTCACCGGCCTCGACATCGTCGAGCTGCTCAGGTTGACCGCGGACGCGTCGTTCCACGCTGGCGCAGTCGATCACGCGGTCTCGTTGCTGGATCGGGCGCTCGCCGAGACCGCGACCACACAGGATCCAGTCCGTCGGGCGCTGCTACTCGATCAACAGGCGCTGTGCTTTCGCGGCCTCGGCCGCGACACCGAGAGCATCGCGGCATCGCAGAGCGCGCTGGCGTTGCTCGACGAGGAACCGCCGTCCATCACCTTCGTCTCCGTACTCGCATCGCTCGCCGCCGCGCTGATGCGGATGGGCACCATGGCCCAGGCTGCCGACGCGGCGACCCGCGTCGTCGCGAGCGCCCATGCGCTCGGCGCCGGCGAGCAGGAAGCCGAGGCCCGCGTGACCCTCGGCGTAGCCCTGACGTATCTGGGCTCCGTGGATGTGGGACTGACAGAGCTACGGGCCGGCCTCGCCCTCGCCGTCGCGCTGAACTCCACGGGCACGGCCTTGCGCGCCTACACCAATCTGTCCGATGTCCTCGAGATGCTCGGGCGTCACGAGGACGCAGCAACCATGGCTGCTGACGGCATTGCGCTCGCCGGGCAGCTCGGCGTTGCCCGCACGTACGGCGCGTTCCTCGCGGGCAACCTGGCCGAGCCGTGGTTCCGGCTCGGACGTTGGGATGACGCCGACCAGGTGGCCTCCGACGCGCTCGCCGGTCAACCCGAGGGTGTCTTCGCCGCGACACTGCTCGAGGTCCGCGGGCAGCTAGCGGCGTTGAGTGGACGGTTCGAGGACGCCGAGGCGTTCGCCGCCGAGGCACGGGCGCTCGTACGCGACGCGGCCGACGAGCAGTTCGGCGCCGGCCTGAGCTTCACCGAAGCCGAGGTCGCCCGCGCCCGAGGCGATCTGGACGCGGCGGAGCGCCGGCTGGTCGCCTGCCTGCCCGAACGGTACGACGGTGCCTCAGCCGACGCCGGCACCACGCCGTTCATCCGCTACCTCTGGCCGCTGGTGTGGCTCGCGGCCCGGGTCGCGGGCGAGCAGATTCAACATGCGCGGGATCGTCGCCAGCCCGAGGCCGTGCCGCCGCTGGCCGAGCTCGTGGACGTGCTCACTGACGCGCTGCCGGCGACAACGGCGCCCCACCGCGCCTACCGAGCGTTGGCCGCTGCGGAAGGCGGCCGACGGGCCGGCCGTCCCGCCGTCGCCGAGTGGACCGAGGCGGTCGAGGCCGCTCGTGCGGCCGGTGAGCCGTATCTGCTCGCGTACTCGCTGCTGGGCCTCGCCACCGACCTATTCGCGACCGCCGCGCGCGCCGAGGCCGAGCCGGCGCTGCGTGCTGCTGCGGAGCTGGCCCACGAGCTCGGTGCCCGGCCGTTGGCGTCCGACGTGGCCGCGCTCGCGCGGCGTACCCGGGTGAATCTCTCCCAGCCCGAACCGGGCGACCATCCGATCCTGGTCGTCGACGGCTTGGCCCGCTTCGGACTGACCATCCGCGAGCGCGAGGTGCTGTCGCTGGTCGCCGAAGGCCTGTCCAATGCCCGCATCGCCGGTCAGCTGTTCATCAGTCCGAAGACGGTCAGCGTCCATGTGTCGAACCTGCTGGCCAAGCTCGGCGTGCCGAGCCGGATCGAAGCGGCGGCGCTGGCCCATCGCCTGACCGGTCCGGTCAGCGGGGGCTGACCGGACCGGTCCTCGGACGTCGCGGTGGCAGCCAGATCGCGGGGACGACCCGGCCGATGCGGCCAGTTCGGGGGCTAGGCGTGCGACGCGATGGTCACGCGCCGGGACGTCATGTTGTTCGTCGGCGTGCGGTCGGTCGGCGTCACGCTCGCGGTCGTAACCACCACCCGGCGGGCGGCGGCGCTGATTCGCGTGACGAGCGTGATCGCGGCGCTGCCGTGCGTGCGAACCGCGCTGCGATGCTTGCAGCTGACCGTCGAGCCCGACCGCGCGCATGTCCAGCCGGATCCGGTCGCTCGTTGGTAGGTCAGGCCGCTGGGCAGTCGGACGGTCACCGTGGTCGTGCTCGTCGTGGCCGCGGTGCCGGAGTTGGTCACGGTCAGCCGGAAGCTGCCGTTGTGCCCGGTGACAAACGCGCCCACCTGGTTGATCGCGATCTTCACGTCGGCCGCCTTCAGCGCGGTGTGCACGGTCAGCGAGAACCTCCGAGTCGCCGTCCGGGTCGGCCGGGCGGCGTCCGTGACCCGCGCCGTAAAGCTCGCCGTCTGCGCTTTGGTCGGTGTGCCGGTGATCGAACCGCTCGACGTGAGGATGAGCCCGCTCGGCAGCTTGCTGCCCGAGACGAGCGCCCAGTGGTACGGGTGCAGACCCCCGCTCGCGACCAAGGTCGTGCTGTACCGAGCGCCGGCGTGTCCCGCAGCCAGGTTGGCAGTGCTGACAACCAGCGGTGCCGCGGGGGTGGCGGTCGCCTCCTTCGACGAGATCGACGAACCGATCGCGTTGATCGCCTGGACGGTGAAGTAGTACGGATGCGTATTGGTGAGTCGCTGCACCGAGTAGCTGCGGGCCGTGGCCGGCAGCGGCACGGCGTTCACCGGAGTCCTGGCCTCGCCCCCGGGCCCGGTGCCTTCAAAGACGTTGTAGCCGGTGATCGGCGATCCGCCGGTGACGGTCGGCGGGGTGAACGCCACCGTCGCGGTGCCGTTGCCGGCCGTCGCCGCGCCGATGGTGGGGGCGCTGGGGCGGGTGAGGCCGGTACCGGTCAGGGTGATGATCGGCGAGATGGCGTCGACGCTGTCGAGCACGACCAGGTTGGCCGTACGGGTGCCGCCAGCCGTCGGAGTGAACGTCGCGCCGAAGGTGCACGAGTAGCCGGCCGGCATCGTCCGCGGGCACGACGAAACCCCGCTGAAGTCGCCCGGGTCGGCGCCCGCCGCCGCGATGCCGGTGAAGGTGAACGGCAGGTCGCCGGTGTTCGTGATCGTGACGAGGTGCGGCGCGCTGATCACGCCCACCGGCTGACTGCCGAACGCGATGCTGCTCGCGCTCAGCGTGGCCCGGGCCGGGAGCTGGCCGACCCCCGTCAACGTGATGGCCTGTGGGCTGCCGACGGCGTTGTCGTAGAAGTGGAGCGTGGCCGTCCGAGTGCCGGACGCGGTGGGGTCGAAGCTCGCGCCGAGCTGGCAGGACGCGCCGGGGTCGACCGGATGCAGGCAGGTGCCGATGTCGCCGCTGAAGTCGCCGGGAGCCGCGCCGTCGGCGCTCAGGCCACTGAAGGTGAGCGGCTGGCCGCCGGTGTTGGTCACCGTGACGAATCGCGACGGACTGCGAACGCCGGGCGTCTGGGTGCCGAAGTCGATGCTCGTCGCGCTGAACGTGATCGCGGCCGAGGGCGCCTGTCCGAGCCCGGCCAGCGCGATGGTCTGCATGTCCTGGCCCTCGTTGTCGCTGACTGTGATCGTCGCGGCGCGGGCGCCGGCGGCGGTGGGCGTGAATCCGACGACGAGCGCGCAGGACTGCTGTGGGTCCAGCTCGGCGAGGCAGCTGCCGCGGCTGGTGAGGAAGTCCTGCGGATCGGTGCCGCCGAAGACAATGCTGCCGAAGATGATCGGGTAGTCGCCGGTGTCGGTGATCGTGATGAGTTGCTGCGGGCTGCTCGAGCCGACCAACTGCGGCGCGAACGTCACGCTGTCGGTGCTGAGGCTCGCGGGCGGCGCCACGTCGAAGGTGATCGTCACCGCTCCGTCGCCGGTGTTGGCCGCGGGGGTGATCACGTGGTCCCAGACGACGGAGTTGTCGTACACACTGCCGCCCGCGCCGCCACCACCACCGCCGGACCCGCCGGTCTGGCTGCCGATACCGTGATCCCCGCTGCCCCCGGCGCCGCCACCGCAGAAGCCCTC
>JAOPVG010000338.1 GCA_025966255.1 Jatrophihabitans sp. | reverse complement strand
TGACGCTGGCTGAAGAACGTCGACGTGTACGCCAAACCGCCGTGCGCGAGAATGCGCGAGATCTCCGCCGCGGCGAGCCACGGTCGGTCGATCCGCTCGAAGACGTCGACGGAGAGCACGACGTCGTAGGAGCGATCCGTGATCTCCGGGCACCTGGTGATGTCGTTCCGCACCGTGTGCTCGTCGGAGGGCTCGAGGTCGAGGCTGCGGTACGTGAATCCCGGACCGAAGACGTGCCGACGCTGATGCAGGCGGCGTCCGATCTCCAGCACGCGACCACCTCTGACGCCGGACTGGGCGAGCAGGGCCCGCAGGTGCTTGTCGATGCGGGCGTCGCGCACCATCGCCTTGCGCCCCGCGTCCTCGATTGCGTCGAGCTCGGCCAGGCGGCCAGGTGCCTCGTCCGCCGGCGCGAGCGACCCTGGGCCGCGCCGTCGTCGGCTCAGTCCGTCGACGATCCGGTGCACGGCGGTAGTGGCCATAGCCCCGACGGTAGGAACGCCAGCTGGACGTACGGGAGATCTGCCACGACGCAAATTGGGCGATGAGGTGGCCAGCAGATGTCGTCCGATTCCCTTGCCTCACCATTCCCGGCTCGGATACTCTACTTCGAGTAATCGATCTGGAGGACCTTATGGTGCGGCGTCGGGTGTCCAATCCGCTGGCCTTGGCCGTGCTGTCCTGCCTGTCCGAGCGGCCGATGCACCCGTACGAGATCTCGACGACGCTGCGCCACCGGGGCAAGGAAGACAGCATCAAGCTGAACTACGGGTCGTTGTACTCCGTCGTCGAATCGCTGCAGAAGCACGGCTTGATCACGTCGCGGGAGACCACCCGCGAGGGCCGCCGACCCGAACGCACGGTGTACGAGATCACCGATGCCGGCATCGCCGAGTGCGAGGACTGGCTGTCCGAGCTCCTCTCCACGCCGGTGCGTGAGTTCACCTCACTCGAGGCCGGGCTCTCGCTGATGCCCGGGCTGTCGCCTGACGACGTCGTCCTGCTGCTCGGCAAGCGCGCCGAGCGCCTGCGGGTCGAGATCCGCACGCTCGACGCGACGTTCACCGAGGCCGCGTCGGTCGAGTTGCCGGAGCTTTTCCTCGTCGAGAGCCGCTACCGCGCCGCGATGCTCGCCGCCGAGCTGGCGTTCATCACCAAGCTCACCGAGGACATTGCGTCCAACGCGGCCGGCGGCGTGTCGGTCTGGCGGCGCATCCACGAGCTTCGGGCCGAAGGAGTCTCCTATGCGGAGATCATCGCCGACCCGGTGCAGTACCTCGGGGAGGAGGGTCGCGGCCTGCAGATGCCACCGTCGAAGTAGCCGCAAGTCGGCAGAAAACCCCTGGCCGGTGCGCGAACACCAGGCCAGGGGCCGTACACCCGAGTCGAACCGTAGGCCCGTCCCGAGGCGCAACTCCCACGATAGGCGCTGCGGTTCGACTCTCCCGTCAGCCAAGGGAGTCCCCATGTCGCATCACCTGCGCCCGCCCTGTCGGCCGCAGCTCTCGTCAAGACCTATCCGGCCGCCCGCGGGGCAGCACCCGTCCGCGCGCTGGACGGACTGGCCGTCGACGTCGCCGCCGGCAGCGTGGTCGCGATGCTCGGCCGCAACGGCGCCGGCAAGTCCACCACCGTCAAGATCCTCACCACCCTCGCCCGTCCCGATTCCGGACGCGCGTGGGTGGTGGGCCTGGACGTGCTGCGCCAGCCGGATGCCGTCCGGCACGCCATCGGCCTCGTGTCGCAGAAGGCGTCGAGCGACCCGATGGCCACCGGACGGGAGAACCTCGTCCTCGCCGGCCGCATCCAGGGCCTGACCCGCTCCGACGCTCGGGCCCGGGCCGGCGAACTGCTCGCCCGCTTCGAGCTGACCGACGCCGCCGACCGGTTGGCCAAGACCTACTCCGGCGGCATGGCCCGCAAGCTGGACGTCGCGATCGGTCTCGTCCACCGCCCGCGGGTGCTGTTCCTGGACGAGCCCACCACCGGACTCGACCCGGAGGCCCGCGGGCAGATGTGGGCCGAGATCGCGCGGCTGGCGGCCGAGGAGGAGATGACCGTCCTGCTCACCACCCATTACCTCGATGAGGCCGACCAACTCGCCGGCCGCGTCGCGATCGTCGACAGGGGCCGCGTCATCGTCGAGGGCACGCCGGAGGAGCTCAAGAGCGAACTGCGCGGCGACACCGTGCACGTCGAACTGACAGCTGCGGCTGCGCGGGCACTTCCGGTGCTGGAGAGGGTGGCCGGCCTGCGGGAGATCGCTGCGGAGGGCTCGCGGCTGCGGGCGCGGGCCGACAGTGGCGCGCGGGCGGTGCCGGCTGTGCTCGCGGCTCTGGACGGGGCCGGCGTCGACGTGACATCGGTGACCGTTGCGCGTCCATCGCTGGACGACGTGTACCTGCGGCATGTGGGCCGCGCGTTCGAGGAGGTGGCTGCCGCATGACCACCGTCACGCTGGTGCGGCACTCCGGGTACCTGACCGTCCGCTCGGTGCGCGCCCTGCTGCGGCAACCGGCCTTCGCAGCGATCACCCTCGTGCAGCCGGTGATCTGGTTGCTGCTGTTCGGCCAGTTGTTTCGGTCCGTCGTGCACATCCCGGGCTTCAGCTCGGCGTCCGGCTCGTATCTGGAATTCATCACGCCGGGCGTGATCGTGATGACGGCGCTGTTCTCCAGTGCCTGGGCCGGCACGGTGTACATCGAGGACATGGACCGCGGCGTGATGGATCGGCTGCTGGCCTCGCCGGTACGTCGCGGCGCGATGATCGTCGGCACCATCGCCTACCAGGCCCTGACCACGGTGGTGCAGACGCTCGTGGTCTTCGGCATCGCCTACGCCAGCGGGGCGCGCTTTCCCGGCGGCCTCGCCGGCATCGGCGTCACGCTGCTGGCAGCGTGCCTGGTGTCCGTCGTGATTGCGTCGTTCTCGAATGCGATCGCCCTGCTCGTCCGGCAACAGGAAGCGCTCATCGGCATCTCGCAGTTCATCGTGCTGCCGCTGCAGTTCCTCTCGTCGGCGGTGATGGACACGCGGGTCTCCCCCGCGTGGGTGCGGCACGTCGCGCGGTACAACCCGGTGGACTGGGCCGTGGTCGCGTCGCGGCAGGCACTGTCGGCCGACACCGCGTGGGGTGCGGTGCTGCCCCGGCTGGGCTTCCTCACGCTGTTGGCGGTCGTCCTGGCCTGGCTGGCCACCCGGGCGTTCCGGACGTACCAGCGCTCGGCCTGACCCGCCTGCTCCACCCTTGACCCCCTACTCCGGCTCGTCCCGAACCCGGGCGAGCGTCTGCTGGGCCATGCGGATGTGCACGTCATCGACCATCTGCTCGTCGACGGTGCCGACGCCGCCCGATTCGGCCATCTGCAACACCGCCCGCGCGTGGTCGATCTCAGCGGCGGACGGGCTGAACACCTGGTGGGCGAGCTCGACCTGCCGCGGATGGACGCAGATTTTGCCGGTGTAGCCGATCGCCTTCCCGGCCTCGGCGTCCGCGACGAACCGGTCGTCGTCGCGAATGGCCAGCACCGCCTGGTCGATCGCCGCGACGCCGGCCAGCCGCGCGCCGAGCAGCACGTGACTGCGTGCGTACAGCACCTCGGTGCCCGCGTCGGTGCGGTAGCCGCCGGTGTCGGCGATGTAGTCCTCGGCCCCGAAGTAGGCCGCGTCGACGTCGGCCTCGAGCAGGACGCGGCAGTCGGCGACCCCGCGGGCCGTTTCCAGACCGACGACGATCACCGCGCCGGCGGGCAGGCGCGCACGCAGCTCGGCCACTTCGTCGGCCGACTCGAACTTGGGCAGCACCACCCCGCGCGCCTGCGACTGCGCCGCGGCGTCCAGGTCGTCGGCGAACCAGCGCGATCCGGACGGGTTGATCCGCAGCAGCACAACGTCGGCCGAGGTGCCCAGCTCGGCAATGGCGTGCACCGCTGCGCTGCGGGCGGAGTCCTTGTCGGCGGCGGCAACGGCGTCCTCGAGATCGACCACGGCCAGGTCGGCCGGCCAGCGCGGCAACTTGGCGATCATGTCCGACCGCGAGCCGGGGACGAAGAACAGACTGCGTGGCGGAGGGGGCGGCACGTCCGTCCTGGAGAGGCTGCGCTTCATGGAGTCACCGCGCTCACGAAGTCTCGTCGGCGCGGTCCGGATCCCGATGCATGAGCCCGGTACGGCGTAGCCGGCACACCAGTTCGTCGTGCTGGTTGAAGGCCCGGTGCTCGAACACGATCAGGCCGGCGTTCGGCCGCGACTTCGACGCCCGCGCCTCGATGATCTCGGTCTCGGCACGAATGGTGTCGCCCGCGAACACCGGTGCGGGGAACTGGACGTCGGACATACCGAGTTGGGCGATCAGCGTGCCGAGCGTGAGCTCCGGCACCGACAGCCCGACGACGAGCGCGGCGGTGAACATGCTGTTGAACAGCGGGCGCCCGAACTCGGTGCCGGCGGCGTAGTCGGCGTCGAGATGAATCGGCTGCGGGTTCATCGTCATCGTCGTGAACAACACGTTGTCGGTCTCGGTGACCGTGCGCCGCGTGACGTGCTGGATCACGTCGCCGACGGCCAACTGCTCGAACCAGCGCCCCGACACGGGTCGTCGCTCAGTGCTCACGGCTGCCTCACTGCCCCTACGCCTCAGGCCGAGATCGCGGCCGGGCCGAGCAGCGCCTTGAGGTCGCCCATCAGCGCCGCCGACGGAGTGACCCGGAAGCCGTCGCCGAGGCGCAGCACGTGCTCGCGCTCGCCGTTGACCAGCTTCAGGTGCACCTCGGTGGTGCCGGGATGGGTGGCGAGCACGTCCTTGAGGCGGTCGACCATCGGCGGGGTGCACCGCGCGGGAGCCAACTTCACCAGCACCGGCCCCCGCGGCCCTTGGGTCGTGTCGAGGATCGACAGATCGCTGGCAATGAACTTCACCGCCTCCTCCCGGGAGTCGGTACGGCCCTTGATCGCGACGATCGCGTCTTCGGCGACGTTCAGCGCGACCTGCGCGTAGGTGGCCGGGAAGAACATCACCTCGATCGAGCCCTCGAGATCCTCCAGGACGGCGGTGGCCCACGGCGCCCCGGCCTTGGTCACCCGCCGGTTGACCGAAGACAGGATGCCGGTGAGCGTGAGCGACTGCGGCTCCCCCGCACCCTCGGCCTGGACGGCGGCGATCGTCGAGTCGGCCGACGCGGCCAGGATGTGCTCGAGGCCGAACAGCGGATGGTCGGAGACGTACAGACCCAACATCTCGCGCTCGAACTGCAGCAGGACCTTCTTGTCCCACTCACCCTCCGGCACGCGCACGGCGAACACGTCGTCAGCCGGGTCGGAGGCCTCACCCATGCTGCCGAACAGGTCGAACTGGCCGATCGCCTCGGCCCGCTTGGTGTCGAGCACGGCGTCGACGGCGGCCTCATAGACGTTGATCAGCCCGCGCCGGGTGTGGCCGAGCGAGTCGAAGGCGCCGCCCTTGATCAGGCCTTCGATGGTGCGCTTGTTGCAGACCACGGCGTCGACCTTGCGCAGGAAGTCGCCGACGTCGGCGAAGTCGCCCTTGGCCTTGCGGGTGCTGACCACCGACCCGACGACATTCGCGCCGACGTTGCGGATTGCGGTGAGCCCGAAGCGGATGTCGGTGCCCGTCGGGGTGAAGTCGGCGTCGGACTCGTTGACGCACGGCGGCAACACCTTGATGCCCATGTGCCGGCACTCGGCGAGATAGATCGCGGACTTGTCCTTGTCGTCGCGCACCGAGGTGAGCAACGCGGCCATGTACTCGGCCGGGTAGTTGGCCTTGAGGTAGGCCGTCCAGTACGCGATGACGGCGTACCCGGCGCCGTGGCTCTTGTTGAAGCCGTAGTCGCAGAAGGGTAGTAGGACGTCCCAGAGCGCCTTGACCGCCGCGGCGGAGTACCCCCGTTCGGCCATGCCGGCCGAGAAGTTCTCGTACTGCTCCTCGAGTTCTTTCTTCTTCTTCTTGCCCATCGCCCGGCGGAGCAGGTCGGCGCTGGCCAGCGAGTAGCCCGCGACCTGGCGGGCGATCGCCATCACCTGCTCCTGGTAGACGACGAGACCCCAGGTCTCGCCGAGAACCTCTTTGAGCGGCTGGTCGAGCTCGGGATGGATCGGCGTGATCGGCTTGCGGCCGTTCTTGCGGTCGGCGTAGTCGTTGTGCGCGTTGGCGCCCATCGGCCCCGGCCGGTACAAGGCGATCACGGCGGTGATGTCGTCGAACGTGTCGGGGCGCAATGAGCGCAGCAGCGCCCGCATCGGGCCGCCGTCGAGTTGGAACACCCCGAGGGTGTCGCCGCGCGCCAGTAGTTCGTAGGTGTTCTTGTCGTCGAAGGCGAGGTCCTCGATGACGACGTCCTCGCCGCGATTGACCTTGATGTTGCGCAGGGTGTCGTCGATGACGGTGAGGTTGCGCAGCCCCAGGAAGTCCATCTTCAGCAGGCCGAGGGCCTCGCACGTCGGATAGTCGAACTGCGTGATGATCGCGCCGTCGAGTTCCCGCTTCATGATCGGGATGGTGTCGACGAGCGGGAGGCTGGACATGATGACCGCGCAGGCGTGCACGCCCCACTGCCGCTTGAGGCCTTCCAGCCCCTTGGCCGTCTCGAAGACGCGCTTGACGTCGGGGTCGCTCTCGCACAGCGCGCGGAACTCGCCGCCCTCGCCGTAGCGCTCGTGGGTGGTGTCGAAGATCTTGTTGAGTGGGACGTCCTTGGCCATGACCGGCGGTGGCATCGCCTTGGTGATGCGGTCGCCCATCGCGAATGGGTAGCCGAGAACCCGCGA
>JAOPVG010000233.1 GCA_025966255.1 Jatrophihabitans sp. | reverse complement strand
AGCGCGGTCGGCACCCGTCAAACTCCGGTGCGCCGCGACTTGCTGGCCTTGGCCCGGGTGCGGGCGAGCTCGGCCCCCTTCGCCACGGCTTCGGCGTTCGCCCGCTGCTTGGAGCGCGATCGGTCGGGCTGGCCCGAGCCGGCGTCGGCGTCGGCCTTGCCGGCCGGGCGGGTGGTCGCCGCCCGCGCGGCCGAACCCCTACGCCCGGCTGCGCCCGGACGGGCCGGGGCGGCTTCGCGGGGCGCGAACAGACCCCGACGGACCGGCGCACCGGCTGGCCGCTCGGGACGGCTGAGGTTGAAGTAGGCGATGCTCGGCTTGAGGCTCGTCAGCACCACTGCAGCGATGAAGAACACGCCGGCGAGGAAGGCCGGGACCTTGAAGGCAATCGGTTCGGACGTCCCGATCGACACCACGGACGCAAAACCGGCGAGCGTGCCGGTGAAGGTCGACAGCACCCACAGACCGAGCACCGTCCAGCGGGCCCAGTAGCGACCGCGGTACACGGCGAAGGCGATGAAGCTCAACGCCACGAAGAGAACGATCGTGGCGACGACCTGCCCGGTGATCGTGCTGTTCACCTGGTGGAGCAGCTGGCTGTCGGTCTTATGGTTTTTGTCCGTCGCCTTGAGCTTGTTGTTCGCCGTGATGGCTGTCTTGTGCAGCCAGTCCTTCAGCCCGTACAGGCTGAACGCCGCGCCGAGGGCGGAGATCCCAGCCACGACGAGGGCGACGGAAGCGAGGACGACGTTGCGCGGTGGGCTCGGCCGTTCCGGCTTCGACGCTGGGTCGGAACCGGACTTGCTCATGGAGACCGGCGGGGTCTTGTCAATCACCGGCGCAGTGTACGTGTGAAAGTTCGGGACCGCCCCGCCGCCGACCCGGGCGGACGCGACACCCGGATGGCTTAGAGTCGGGCGCAGCGCCCGACCCGCCGTACCGGAGGTACATCATGACGACGCCGCCGGAACCGGAGAACGGCTCGTCCGAGCCGCAGATGGACCTCACGAAGAACGAGCCGACGGCCGAGGCGCCGTTCGACCCGTACCGCTTCGGCAAGCCGGATCACCCGATCCCCCCTGAGTACGCGCCGCCGGGATACGTGCCGCCACCCTCGCCAGCGCCGCCCGCAGGCGGGCCGCCCATGACGCCGTACCCGGGGATGCCCCAGCCCGGCCCACAGCAGCCGTACGACCCGGCCAACTCGCCCTACCCGTATGGAGCGCCGCCGTACGGGAACGCGCCCTACGGCAATACCCCCTACGGCAATACCCCCTACGGTGCGCCGCCGCCGAACTACCACTCCTACGTCCAGCCCAAGACCGGCAACGGCAAGTCGGTCACGGCGCTGGTGCTCGGCATCCTCTCGATCGTGATGTTCTGGACGAGCATCTTCGACGGGGTGCTCGTCATCATTGCGCTGATCTTCGGCTTCATCGGACTCAGCGAGGCGAACTCGCGGCGCACGAGCGGCAAGGGCATGGCGATCGCCGGCCTCATCTGCGCCGCGGTAGGGGCCGTGCTGGCCATCATCTGGACGATCTACATCCTCAACGCCGTCAACAAGTGCGGCGGGTTCAGCCAGAACAACTCGTCGAGTTTCCAACAGTGCGTCCAGGACCACATCTGACGGGTCCGTGCGGCGGGTTCGCGCCCCTCGACCACCGCGACGGACTATATCCTCGCCGGGCCACTGCGTCGTTCGACCGGTGGGAGCACCGGGAGGATCCGTGACCGACTGGGAACAGCCCGGCGGCGATCCGCAATACCAGGGTCCGCCCCCGACCGGCCAGTGGATGCCGCAGCAACCCGCTGATCCCTGGGCGACGCCGCAGCCAGACGGCTACGTGCAGCCGTCTGGGCACCAGCCGCCCGGATACCCGCCGGGCTACCCGGCCCCCGGCTATCCGGCCCCCGGCTATCCGACCCCGGGCTATCCGACGCCGGGCTATCCGACCCCGGGCTACCCCGGCTATCCGGCCGGCTATGTCACCGGCCCGGCCCGGCCCGGGACCGCCATCGGGGCCGCCGTCCTCGGCTACATCAGCGCCGGTCTGCTCGTCCTCGCCGGCAGCCTGCTGCTGTTCGGCGCGTCGTTCGTCTCGGACGTGGAGACCGCCGCCGGCAGTGGCACCGATTACGGTTCCGAGCTCGCGCTGGACGGCTTCGTGAACATGATCGCCGCGGGTCTGCTCATCGCCGGCGGGGTCATGCTGACCGGACGCAATCCCAACGGGCGCATCATGTTCAGCATCGGCAGCGGGCTGGTGATCGCCGAGACCCTCTACTGGCTCGTGCGCTTCGACGGCTTCACCGCCACCGGCTTCGTCGTCTATTCGGTCCTGTTCGGGGCGCTCACCGTCGTCGGGCTCGGTCTGGCCTGGGCGCCTGGTGTCAGCAGCTGGATCAGCGCGAAACGCTGAGCTCGCTCAACCCGCCGCGCTCATCCGACCGTTATGGGCACGTCGAACAGCATGTGCAACACGAGCCAGACGATGCCGTCGACAGCTGAGAGTCCGAAGGCCAGGTAGGCGAGCTCGAAGCTTCGGCCGGCCGCCCGCGCTCGCTGGCCCGCGATCGCGCCGAGAATGCCCGCCACGAGCGTCATCAGAATCCCGAAGAACACGATCCCGACGAACCCGGCGGTGACGGCGACGACGCCCACCGGATCCGGACCAGGCTGCGGGTCCGGATGCAGCTGCGCAGCCAGGTCGTCCGCCGTGAGATCCCAGCCGGGCTGGTCAGGGTCAGGTGGCGGAGGCAGATCGCGCCATTCCGACATGGGCCCCTCAGCCGCCCAGCTGCAGCCCGGAGCGGTCTTCCAGCGCGTCGACGACCACGGTCTGCCCGTCGCGGATCTCGCCGCTGAGCAGCGCCTTCGCGAGCGCGTCCCCGATCGCGGTCTGCACCAGCCGACGCAACGGCCGGGCGCCGTAGAGCGGGTCGAAGCCGTTGAGCGCCAGCCACTCGCGGGCGGCGGGCGTCACCTCGAGCGTGAGCCGACGAGCAGCGAGCCGCTTGCCGAGCGCCCCGAGCTGGATGTCGACGATCTGCACCAGATCCTCAACCGTCAGCGCGTCGAAGATCACGATGTCGTCGAGCCGGTTCAGGAACTCGGGTTTGAAATGCCCACGCACCATGCTCATCACCGCTTCGTGCTTCGCCTCGTCGGGCAGATCGGTGATCAGCGCGGCCGAACCGAGGTTCGAGGTCAGCACGAGCAGCACGTTGCGGAAGTCGACCGTGCGGCCCTGGCCGTCAGTCAACCGGCCGTCGTCGAGCACGGCGAGCAGGATGTCGAAGACATCGGGATGCGCCTTCTCGACCTCGTCGAGCAACACGACCGTGTACGGACGGCGGCGCACCGCTTCGGTGAGCTGGCCGCCCTCTTCGTAGCCGACGTACCCGGGCGGCGCGCCGACCAGGCGGGCCACCGAGTGCTTCTCGGAATACTCGCTCATGTCGATGCGCACCATCGCCCGCTCGTCGTCGAACAGGAAGTTCGCGAGCGCCTTGGCGAGCTCGGTCTTGCCCACGCCGGTGGGGCCGAGGAACAGGAACGAGCCGGTCGGCCGATCGGGGTCGGAGATGCCGGCGCGGGCGCGACGCACGGCGTCGGACACCGCCTGCACTGCCCGCTTCTGCCCGATGACGCGGGAGCCGATGGCCTCTTCCATGCGCAGCAGCTTCGCCGTCTCGCCCTCCATCAGCCGGCCGGCCGGGATGCCCGTCCAGGCCGAGACGACGTCGGCGATGTCATCGGCGGTCACCTGCTCCTTGACGAGCACGTCCTCCTGCGGCTGCGCCTCGGCCTCACTGGCTGTGGTGAGCTCCTTCTCCAGGGCCGGGAGTTCGCCGTACTGCAGGCGGGACGCGGTCTCGAGGTCGCCGTCGCGCTGGGCGCGCTCGATCTGCCCCTGCAGGTCGTCGAGGCGCTTCTTCAGCTCACCGACCCGGTTCAGGCCCGACTTCTCCCGTTCCCAGCGCGCATTGAGCGCATCCAGTTTCTCGGTGAGGTCGGCCATCTCGGCCCGCAGCTTCGCCAGCCGATCCTTGGAGGCGTCGTCGACCTCCTTGGCCAGCGCCATCTCTTCCATCTTCAGCCGGTCGACGGCGCGTTGCAGCTCGTCGATCTCGACCGGACGTGAGTCGATTTCCATGCGCAGCCGGGACGCCGCTTCGTCGACGAGGTCGATGGCCTTGTCGGGCAGGAAGCGCGAAGTGATGTACCGATCGGAAAGTGTGGCCGCGGCGACCAACGCGCCGTCGGCGATCTGCACCTCGTGATGCGCCTCGTACCGAGCGTTGAGCCCACGCAGGATCGCGATGGTGTCCTCGACGGACGGCTCGGCCACCAGCACCTGCTGGAAGCGCCGCTCGAGCGCGGGGTCCTTCTCGATGTGCTCGCGGTACTCGTCCAGCGTGGTGGCGCCGACCATGCGCAGCTCGCCGCGGGCCAGCATCGGCTTGAGCATGTTGCCGGCGTCCATGGCGCCTTCACCGGTGGCGCCGGCACCGACCACGGTGTGCAGCTCGTCGATGAACGTGATCACCTGGCCGCCGGAGTCCTTGATCTCGGTGAGGACGGCCTTGAGCCGCTCCTCGAACTCGCCGCGGAACTTGGAGCCGGCGATCATCGCGCCGAGATCGAGCGAGATCACCTTCTTGCCCTGCAGCGAGGACGGGACGTCCTTCGCGACGATCCGCTGGGCCAGCCCCTCGACGACGGCGGTCTTGCCGACGCCGGGCTCGCCGATCAGGACGGGATTGTTCTTGGTGCGGCGCGAGAGCACCTGGATGACCCGGCGGATCTCGGCGTCGCGGCCGATGACCGGATCGATCTGGCCGTCGCGCGCCATCTGGGTGAGGTCGTTGCCGTACTTCTCGAGCGCCTGGAACGTGCCTTCGGGGTCGGCGGTGGTGACGTGCTGTGAGCCCCGGACGGACTCCAGTGCATCGGACAGCGCACTCGGCGTGGCGCCGTACTGACGCAGTACCTCGGCGACGTCCCCGCCCTGGTCGGCGAGAGCGAGCAGGAGGTGCTCGGCGGAGACGAACTCGTCCGAGCGGGCCCGCGCCTCACGCTCGGCGGCGCCGAGGACGGCGAGCAGCGAGCGCGAGGTCTGAGGGGCCGCCACCGACGAGCCGGAGGCGGAGGGCAGCTTGTCGACGAGGCGCGACAGATCGGCGCGCACCGTCATCGGGTCGGCGCCGACCGCCTGCAGCAGCGGACGGGTCAGGGTCTCGGCGTCGTCGAGCAGCGCGACGGCGAGGTGGGCCGCCTCAACGGTCGGGTTGCCGCGCTCGGCCGCGACCTTGACGGCGCTGCCGACCGCCTGATTGCTGCGTGTCGTCATGTCCATGTGTGTCAGTTCATCCCATCGAAGTCGGTCGTGTCACGGGCGCTCGGTCGCCTCTTTGGTTGCAACGAGCGATAACTTGAGTCTGTTCCGCTCAACTTTCCGCGACTTCATTTCCGTTATCGTGCGGGCATGAAGGGGATCATCCTGGCAGGCGGAGCAGGTACTCGCCTACACCCGATAACGCGAGCCGTGAGCAAGCAACTGCTCCCGGTCTACGACAAGCCGATGATCTACTACCCGGTCTCGGTGTTGATGCTGGCAGGCGTCCGGGAAATTTTGATCATCACCACCCCGCACGAGCAGGACCAGTTCATTCGGCTCCTCGGCGACGGGAGCCGATGGGGCGTGTCCTTCACCTATGCGGTGCAACCGTCGCCCGACGGTCTCGCCCAGGCCTTTCTCATCGGAGCCGACCACCTCGACGGCGGCCCGGCTGCGCTCGTGCTCGGCGACAACATCTTCTTCGGCCATGGGCTGGGCGAGCAGTTGTCCGATGCTGTCAGCGACGTCGAGAAGGAGCGGGGGTGCACGCTCTTCGGCTACCGCGTCAGCGATCCGGAGCGGTACGGCGTCGCCAGCGTCGACCGCGAGGGCCGACTGGTGGACATCGAGGAGAAGCCCGAGAAACCCAAATCGAGTCTTGCCATCACGGGTCTGTACTTTTATGACAGTGACGTCGTCGAGCACGCTCGCGCGCTTCAGCCCTCGCCCCGTGGCGAACTGGAGATCACCGACCTCAACCGGATCTACGTCGAGCGCGGCGACGCGCGTCTGGTGGATCTCGGCCGCGGCACGGCCTGGCTCGATACCGGCACCCAGGATGCGCTGATGGAGGCGGGCCAATTCGTGCAGGTGCTCCAGCACCGTCAGGGAGTCACGATTGCGTGCTTGGAGGAGATCGCCATGCAACGGGGGTTCATCTCCGCCGACACGGCCCTCGCCCTTGCCGACGAGATGGGCAAGTCCAGCTATGGCGCGTACTTGCGCCAGGCCGCTCTCGACTACCTCGACGAACGCTGAGGACTGTGGCCCCGCAGATCGAGCAGATGACCGTAGAGCGCACCGCAATCCACGACCTCTGGCGGATATCGACGAAGTCGGTCACCGATGAACGGGGGACGGTTCGCGAGTTCTTCCGAGTCAGCGGGTTCGCCGAGTGCGGGCTCCCCGTCCCGGACCAGTGGTCGCAGATCAACCTGACGTGGACGGCGCACGGTGGCGTGCGGGGCCTGCACGGCGAGTCGATGTCCAAGCTCGTCGGCATCGCCGCGGGCGAGGCGTTCGGCGTCTACCTCGACGCGCGGAGCGAATCGCCGACCTACGGCGCCGTCGAGACCGTCTCGTTGCAGGTCGGCACCCAGGTCCTCGTACCGCCCGGCGTCTGCAACGGGTTCCAGGCCGTCAGCCCCGAAGGCTGCCAATACCTCTACTGTTTCGATGCGGAATGGCAGCCGGGAATGGCAGGCATCGCGGTGAATCCACTCGACCCCGCGCTCGGGATCCGGTGGC
Organism: Jatrophihabitans sp.; assembly: GCA_025966255.1. Classification (GTDB taxonomy): domain Bacteria; phylum Actinomycetota; class Actinomycetes; order Mycobacteriales; family Jatrophihabitantaceae; genus Jatrophihabitans. The sequence continues at coordinate 372 of JAOPVG010000233.1, read as the reverse complement.
CGATCCAGATCGACCGCGAGAACCCGGCGTCCGTATCGGTCAAGGACGCTCACGCTCCCTTGTTCGCCGAACTCTGAGTCGCTCGAGAGGTTAGTTCATGCGTGTTTTCGTCACTGGTGGCGCGGGGTTCATCGGATCCCACTTCGTGCGATCACTGATCGCCGACGAGTACCCCTACTTCGCCGGCGCGGACGTCACCGTCTTCGACAAGCTCACCTACGCGGGCAACCTCGCCAACCTGGCCCCGGTGGCCGACAGTCGCCGGTACCGCTTCGTCCACGGTGACATCTGCAGCGCCAGTGACCTCGACCGGGCGCTGCCCGGCCATGACGTGCTGGTGAACTTCGCCGCCGAGTCGCACGTGGACCGCTC
>JAOPVG010000229.1 GCA_025966255.1 Jatrophihabitans sp. | reverse complement strand
TGAGCACGTTCATGACCGGTCTGGCCGCGCGCCGGATCCTTGGCGTGCGCGGCTCGGACGGTCGCGTCTACGTGCCGCCGGTCGAGTACGACCCGGTCACCGGCGCGAAGGTCACCGAGTTCGTCGACGTCGCGGACGAGGGCACGGTCGTGAGTTGGACGTGGGCCCCGGCGCCGATGCCCGGCCAGCCTCTCGAGCGGCCGTTCGCGTGGGTGTTCGTTCGCCTCGACGGGGCCGACACCGGAATGCTGCATGCGCTCGACGTCGGCTCCCCCGACGACGTGATCACCGGAATGCGGGTGCGGGCGCGGTGGGCCGACGAGCCCAGTGGGCACATCCGCGACATCGTCTGCTTCGAGCCGATTGAGGGTGCCCCAGCGACCGGACCCAGAACGGCGGTCGAGCCGGCGGAGCCGGTCACGATGATGACGACACCGGTTTCGCTGCGGGTGCAGCACTCGGCTTCGATCCAGGAGACGCGCTATCTGCTCAGCCTCGAGCAGGGCCAGCTGATCGGCCAACGCTGCCCGGTGTGCCGCAAGGTCTACATCCCGCCGCGCGGGGCCTGCCCGGTCGACGGCGTGCCCACCGAGGAAGAGGTGGAGCTGACCGATCGCGGCATCGTCACCACCTTCTGCATCGTCAACGTGCCGTTCTACGGCCAGTCGATCAAGCCGCCGTACGTCTGCGCCTACATCCTGCTCGACGGTGCGGACATCGCCTTCCTGCACCTGATCCTGGAATGCCCGGCGGAGGACGTCCGCATGGGCATGCGCGTCGAAGCGGCGTGGAAGCCGCGCGAGCAATGGATCCCCGGGCTGCAGAACATCACGCACTTCCGGCCCACTGGCGAGCCTGACGCCGAATACGACACGTACAAGGAGCACCTCTGATGCGCGACGTCGCGGTCGTCGGGTTCGCGCAGTCGCCGCAGGTCCGCAACGCTGAGGGCACCACCAACGGCGTGGAGATGCTCATCCCGATTTTCCACGAGGTCTTCGGCGAGCTGGGCATCGACAAGAGCGACATCGGGTTCTGGTGCTCCGGCTCGTCGGACTACCTCGCCGGGCGGGCCTTCTCCTTCATCTCGGCCATCGACGCCATTGGGCCGGTACCGCCGATCAATGAGTCGCACGTCGAGGCCGATGCCGCCTGGGCGCTGTACGAGGCGTGGGTCAAGCTGCAGACGGGCGAGGTCGACACCGCACTCGTCTACGGCTTCGGCAAGTCGTCGGCGGGGGACCTGCGGCGCACGCTCGCGCTGCAACTCGACCCGTACACCCTGGCGCCGCTGTGGCCCGACTCGGTCGCCATCGCCGGTCTCCAGGCGCGCCTGGGCATCGACTCCGGCGCGTGGAGCGAGCGCGCAATGGCCGAGGTCGCCGTCCGCAGCCGTCGCGACGCCGAGACCAATCCGAAGGCGCAGCTGACCGGGTCGAAGGACGTCGACGAGTTGCTGGCCGAGCCCTACCTGGCCGATCCCCTGCGCCGCCACGACTGCGCGCCGATCACCGACGGCGCCGCGGTGATCGTCCTCGCTGCGGAGGGCCGCGCCCGCGAGCTCGCCGAGCGCCCGGCCTGGATCACGGGCATCGCGCACGCTGTCGACTCCGCACACCTGGGCGCCCGGGACCTGACAACTTCGCCGTCGACGTCGGCCGCGGCTCGCCGGGCCGGGATCGACGGCGTGGAGGTCGCCGAGCTGCACACCCCGTTCACCCACCAGGAGTTGCTGCTGCGGACCGAACTCGACCTCGGCGACGACGTGCGCATCACGCCGTCGGGCGGTGCGCTCGCGGGCAACCCGATGTTCGCCGCGGGCCTGACCCGCATCGGCGAGGCCGCCAGCCACGTCTTTAACGGTTCGGCGAGCCGCGCGCTGGCGCACGCCACCAGCGGGCCGGCCCTGCAACAGAATCTCGTCTGCGTACTGGAAGGACGAGACCGATGAGCAAGCAACGCGCCGCGGTGCTCGGCACCGGGCAGACCCACCACAAGGCCAAGCGTCCCGACGTCTCGATGGCCGGCCTGTGCCGCGAGGCGATCGACCGCGCTATGGCCGACGCTCAGGTGGGGTGGGACGACATCGACGCCGTTGTCGTCGGCAAGGCCCCGGACTTCTTCGAGGGCGTGATGATGCCCGAGCTGTTCCTCGCCGACGCACTCGGTGCGGTCGGCAAGCCCCTGCTCCGGGTGCACACCGCCGGGTCGGTCGGCGGGTCGACGGCCATTGTCGCGGCCAGCCTCGTCCAGGCCGGCGTGCACGACCGGGTGCTCGCGGTCGCGTGGGAGAAGCAGTCGGAGTCCAACGCAATGTGGGCGCTGTCGATCCCGATCCCGTTCCACATGCCGGTCAACGCCGGCGCGGGCGGCTACTTCGCCCCGCACGTGCGCTCCTACATCCGGCGCTCCGGAGCGCCGCAGCACATCGGCTCACTCGTGGCGGTCAAGGACCGGCTCAACGGCGCGAAGAACCCGTACGCCCACCTGCGCCAGCCCGACATCACCTTCGAGTCGGTGCAGGCCTCGCAGATGTTGTGGGATCCGATCCGCTACGACGAGACGTGCCCGTCCTCGGACGGCGCCTGCGCCGTGGTGATCGGAAGTGAGCAGGCCGCCGCCGCAGTCGGGCGGCCGGCGTGGATCCATGCCACGGCGATGCGATCCGAGCCGACGACGTACGCCGGGCGCGACCAGGTCAATCCGCGGGCGGGCCGCGACGCGGCCGCCGCGCTCTGGAAGCAGGCCGGCATCACCGACCCGCTGAGCGAGATCGACGCGGCCGAGATCTACGTCCCGTTCTCGTGGTTCGAGCCGATGTGGCTCGAGACGATCGGCTTCATGCCCGAGGGCGAGGGCTGGAAACTCACCGAGGCCGGGGAGACCGCGATCGGCGGCAAGCTGCCGATCAATCCCTCAGGCGGCGTGCTCAGCTCCAACCCGATCGGCGCGTCAGGCATGCTCCGGTTCGCGGAAGCGGCAATGCAGGTTATGGGACGAGCCGGTGACCACCAGGTCGACGGAGCGCGCAAGGCACTGGGCCATGCCTACGGCGGCGGTTCGCAGTTCTTCGCCATGTGGGTCGTCGGATCGGAGAAGGTATGACCACGGATCGCAAATTCACGCTCGCGGTGGCGATGAACCCACTCGACCAGGTTGTCGAGCTGGCGAAGACGGCCGAGGAGTCCGGCTTCGCGGCGATCGCGCTGCCCGACTCGCTGTTCTACTCCGAGACGGTGTCGGCCGATTACCCGTACACGCCCGACGGCAGCCGCATGTGGAACGCGCAGACTCCGTGGGGCGATCCGCTCATCATGTCCGCCGCGATGGGCGCCGCGACGTCCACGATTCGCTTCTACACCCAGGTGCTCAAGCTCGGCTCGCGTAATCCGTTGCTGCTCGCGCGCCAGTTGCTCACCGTCGCCGCGTTGACCCAGAACCGGTTCGGCTTCGGGGTCGGCATCGGCTGGTCGCCCGAGGAGTTCCGCTGGTGCGGCGTCCCGTTCGAGAAGCGGGGCAAGCGGGTCGACGAGATGATCGAGGTCATCCAGCTCGTCCTCGCCGGCGGCATGGTCGAGCACCACGGCGACTTCTACGACTTCGACAAGCTGCAGATGAGCCCGGCGCCCACCGAGCCCATGCCGTTCTACGTCGGTGGCCACACCGAGGTCGCGCTGAAGCGGGCCGCCCGCATCGGCGACGGCTGGACGTCCGCGATGATCAAGTTCGATGACCTTGTCGACGTCATCGGCCAGCTCAAGAAGTTGCGGGCCGAGTACGGCCGCGCGGATCGTCCGTACGAGATCCAGGCGGTGTGCCTCGATCGGTTCGGGGTCGACGGTTATCGCGAGCAGTTCGACGCGGGCGTCACCGACATCATCACCATGCCGTGGTTGTTCTACGGCACCGGCTACGACGGAGACCTGCAGGCGAAGAAGGACGGCATCCGCCGCTTCGCCGACGAGATCATCGCCAAGATCTGAAAGGACGTCCGCCATGACCGACTCCCGTACCGCAGTCGTC
>JAOPVG010000197.1 GCA_025966255.1 Jatrophihabitans sp. | reverse complement strand
CGCGGAGCACGGCGCCGGCGAGCATCCCTTCACCGACCGCGACGAGCTTCACGCGATCTACCGGCGATGGCGCGGGATCGCCGACTCCTACCCGGAGCCGCGCGTACTCGTCGGCGAGCTCTGGCTGCCCGACGTCGATCGCTTCGCCCGCTACCTGCGCCCGGACGAGCTGCACACGGCGTTCAACTTCGACTTCCTGAGCTGCCCGTGGGAACCGGCCGCCCTGCGCACGTCGATCACCTCCACCCTCGACGCCCACGCGCCCGTCGCTGCCCCCGCGACCTGGGTGCTCGAGAACCACGACGTCACCCGCGCCGTCACCCGGTACGGCCGCGAGGACACGTCATTCTCGTTCGAGACGAAGCGCGAAGGCACCGCCACCGACCCGGTGCTCGGCACCCGGCGGGCGCGGGCCGCCGCGCTGCTCGCCATGGCGCTGCCCGGCTCGATGTACATCTATCAAGGCGGCGAGCTCGGCCTGCCCGAGGTCGAGGACATCCCGGTCGATCGGCGCCAGGATCCGATGTACTTCCGCTCCGGCGGGGTCTCCCCCGGTCGCGACGGCTGCCGCGTGCCGCTGCCGTGGTCCGGCGACCAGCCGCCGTACGGCTTCAGCCCCGAGGCCGGTACCCGCACCTGGCTCGACCAGCCGGCCGACTGGGCGCCGCTCACCGTGGAGGCCGAGAGCGCCGACCCGGAATCGATGCTCGCGCTCTATTGCGACGGCCTCCGGCTACGCCGCACCGAGATCCTCGGCGCCGGCACGTTCACCTGGCTGCCCACAGCTCCCGACGTCGTGGCCTTCACCCGCGGCGAGCACTTCGCCTCCATCACCAATCTCGGCCAACCACCCGCCGACCTGCCTGACGGCTGGTCCCTCCTGCTCACCAGCGCGGCCCTCGATGACGGTCGGCTGCCGCAGGACACGACGGCGTGGCTCACGCGTACGGCACCTCCGGCTCCACCAACCGCACGGCCCGATCGGCGCCCAGGCGTCCACGAGAAGGAGTGACCATGAAGTCCAGATCGATCACCGGTGTGGTCGCGGCACTGACCGCAGCCGGACTGCTTGCCAGCTGCAGCAGCAGCGGCACGAAGGCCGCCAGCTCGGGTAGCCCGACCGCTAAGACCAGTGCGCCGGCCGCCGAGAAGGTCTCCATCAGCGTTGCGTCGCTGCTGCCCGGCAGCACGCCCGCCGCCGTCAAGCAGTTCCAGGCCCAGGTGGCCGAGTTCGAGAAGGCCTACCCGACGATCAAGATCAAGTCCGAGCAGTACCAGTGGACGGGCCCGACCTTCGCGGCCAAGCTCGCCGCCGGAACGCTGCCGACCGTCTTCACGGTGCCGTTCACCGACGGCCGCACGCTGGGTGAGAACGGCCAACTCGCCGATCTGACCTCCCAGGCGAAGGCGCTGCCGTACTTCAGCAAGTACAACCCGCAGGTCATCGCCGAGGGCACGACCTCCGACGGCAAGGTGATCGCCCTGCCCACCGCCGCCTACGCTCAGGCCCTGCACTACAACCGCACGCTGTTCAAGCAGGCCGGGCTCGATCCCGACAAGCCGCCGACGACGTGGGACGAGGTGGTTGCCGACGCCAAGCAGATCACCGCGAAGACCGGCAAGGCCGGATTCGCCGAGATGGGCAAGAACGACAACAGTGCGGGCTGGATCCTGACCACCTTGGCCTACTCGCTCGGTGGCCGGATGGAGACCGGCACCGGCAAGGCCTCGAAGGCGACGCTCAACAACGACAAGACCAAGCAGGCGCTCCAGATCCTGCACAAGATGCGCTGGGACGACAAGTCGATGGGGTCGAACTTCGACTACGGATGGTCCGACATCAACCAGGCCTTCTCCGCCGGCAAGGTCGGCATGTACGTCAGCGGCTCTGACGTCTTCAACTCGCTCGTGTCCACGGACAAGATCGACGCGAGCATCTACGGCCTCAGCACCATCCCGATCGCCAGCGACCCGAACGCGGGCGTACTTGGTGGCGGCACGCTCGCCGCCGTCCGTCCCGACGCGAAGGATGCCGAGAAGGCGGCCGCCGTGAAGTGGATCGACTTCTACTACGAGCAACCGCTGGTCGACCAGCAGGGCGCAGTCCGCAACGCGCAGACGTTGAAGGCGTCGAACCAGCCGGTCGGCACGCCCGCCCTGCCGGTCTTCGACAAGGCCCAGTACGACCTCGCGAACACGTGGATCAAGTCCTACATCAACGTGCCGCAGGCGCAGATGAAGTCGTTCACCGACAACGTGTTCGGCCAGAAGCTGGCGGCTGAGCCGGCTGCGTCCACGCAGAGCGTCTACCACGCGCTCGACACGGTCGTGCAGGCCGTGCTCACCCAGCAGGGGGCGAACATCGATTCGTTGCTCCAGAGCGCGAACGACTCCGCCCAGAGCGCGATCTCGCAAGGTAAGTGACCCGTACCGTGCCCGAGCGGTCGAGCGTGTCGGTGACGGATCCGACTCGCTCGACCGCGCCGCCCGCCGCCGCGTCGTCCCACGAGGACGGCGCGGCGGTCCGGTCGCAGACCCCCCGCCGGCGGCGCCGCTTCGGGACGCCCCGCACCTGGGTCCGCGGCGGAGGCTTGACCTCCTTACTGTTCCTGCTGCCGATGCTGCTGATCTTCGGGGCATTCTCGTGGTACCCGATCGTCCGCACCGTGATCATGTCGCTGCAGCACACGAACCTGGTGCAGCCGGCGACCTGGGTTGGCCTCGACAACTTCCGCACCGTGCTCAACGATCCGCTCTTCCCGATCGCGCTGAAGAACACCGGCTACTTCGCGCTGCTGGCTCTGATCTTCGGGTATCCGATCCCGCTCGCGGCGGCGGTGCTGATGAGTGAGGCGCGGCGCTTCCGTGGCATCTACAGCGCACTGGCCTACCTGCCGGTCGTCATTCCGCCGGTGGTCGCGGTGCTGCTCTGGAAGACGTTCTACGACGCGAGCCCGCAGGGCGTGTTCAACTCGATCCTGGGTTGGGTGCACCTCGGCCCCTACCCGTGGCTGCAGTCGCAGTCGTGGGCGATGCCCTCGCTCGTCATGGAGTCGACGTGGGCGAATGCCGGCGGCACGATCATCATCTATCTCGCCGCCCTGACCGGCGTGAACCGCGAACTCTACGAGGCGGCCGCCGTCGACGGCGCGGGCCTGTGGCACAAGGTCTGGCACATCACGATGCCGCAGTTGCGCGGCGTGCTGCTGGTGACCTTGATCCTGCAGATCATCGGCACCGCGCAGGTGTTCCTCGAGCCCTTCCTGTTCACCTCGGGCGGGCCGACCAACTCGACGATGACGATCATGCTGCTCATCTACAACTACGCGTTCGGCAACAGTCTGGGCGGTGACTACGGCGCGGCTACCGCGCTCAGTCTCATGCTCGCCGGGTTCCTCGCCCTCCTCTCCCTCGTCTACCTGCGGGTCACCCGTTCCTGGAGCACCTGATGGCGACGACCGAAGCTCGGCTGCTCACCGACCGTCAGGCCCCCGACACCGCGCTCGTTTCCTCGGCGGACTGGCGGCGGCCCGCGGTGCGGTACGGACTGGGCGGCGCGCACATCGTGCTGCTCGTATTGCTCTTCGTCGCCGGGCTCGGGCCGATCCTCTGGCTGGCCAAGGCGGCGATCACCCCGACGAGCGACACGCTCAGCACGCCCATGGCGCTGTTCCCCCACGGAGGCACGTTCGACAACCTGCGCCACGCCTGGACGGATCTGCGGGTGGGCCGCTACTTCTGGAACACGGTCGTGCTCGCGTTCGGCTCGTGGCTGTGCCAGATCGTCGTGGCCACCACCGGTGGGTTCGCGCTGTCGATCCTGAAACCGAAGTACGCGTCCATTATCACTGGGCTGTTGTTGACGACGCTCTTCGTGCCGGCCATCGTGCTGCTCGTCCCGCTGTACATCGAGATCGTCCATCCGCCGGTGGTGCACCACTCGTTCGTCAACAGCTACTGGGCGATCTGGCTGCCGGCCGGCGCTAGCGCGTTCAACGTGGTGCTGATGAAACGGTTCTTCGACAACCTGCCGCGCGAGATCTTCGAGGCGGCGCGGGTCGACGGTGCTTCGGGCTTCCGAATGTTCTTCTCGATCACGCTGCCCATGTCCCGTCCGATCCTCGGGGTCGTGTCGATCTTCGCGCTGTTGGCGTCGTGGAAGGACTTCCTGTGGCCGCTGCTCGTGCTCAGCGATACCAACGGTCAGCCGCTGTCGGTGCGATTGCCGGCGATCCAGGCCCAGACCGAACTCGGGGTCTTCCTCGCCGCGCTGTTCCTCGCCTCGATCGGCCCGATCATCGGCTTCCTGATCTTCCAGCGATCGTTCCTGCGCGGCTCCGGGTTGAGCGGAGCGGTCAAGGGCTGAGCACGCTTAGTAGGTGGGCGACGACGTCGGCCATCGCGTCGCGCGCCGGCGTGAGATAGCGGCGCGGGTCAGTCGAGGAGCTGGACGAGCCGGGCGACAGCGCGGCCCGGACGGCGCCGGTGTACGCGATGTTGAGCGCTGTGCCGACGTTGATCTTCCTGATTCCAGCGGCGGCGGCGCGGCGCAACTCGTCGTCGGGAACACCGGACGAGCCGTGCAGCACCAGCGGCACGTCGAGTCCGGCGGCCAACTGGGCGATCAAGTCGTGATCGAGACGGGCGCTGCGCGTCGTCATCGCGTGGGTGCTGCCCACCGCGACGGCCAGCGCGTCCACCCTGGTCGCCGCCACGAAGGCCACGGCTTCCTCCGGGTCGGTGCGCACGCCCTCGGCGTGGGCGCTCGCGGGTGCGCCGGGCTTGCCGCCGACGTGACCGAGCTCGGCCTCGAGCCACAGACCGGCCTCGTGCGCCCACTGCGCCGCCGCGGCCGTTGCCGCGACGTTCTCGGCGTACGGCAGCGCGCCGGCGTCGAACATCGCCGAAGAAAATCCAGCGTCGGCCGCCTGTTGCAACAGTGCCAGGTCTTCAACATGGTCGAAGTGCAACGCCAGCCGGGCCGACGACTCGCGGGCCACGGCGGCGGTCGCCGCCGCGATCGGGTGCAGCGATCCGACGTGGAAGCGGACGGCGTTGTGGCTGATCTGCAGAATCGCCGCGGCGCCAACCCGTTCGGCTCCCAGCGCGATGGCCTCGGCGTGCTCCAGCGTGATCACGTTGAACGCCACAACGACACCCGCGCCGACGATCTCGGCCGTACTTACGAGCGGCATGTTCCGCTCCCGCCCGGCCAACCGTCGCAGTCACGTCCGGCGGCCCGCCACGCCAGCAACGCGGCGCCGAACTGACCGGCCCGCGAACCCAGCGACGACACCTCGATGGCCGGCGGCGGGCGCCAGGTCAACCGCGCCGCCACCTCCGCCTGCACCGGCTCCAGCAGCGCGGCGCCGGCTTCGGCGAGCCCGCCACCCAGAACGATCAACTCCGGATCGAGCAGCATCGTGTAGCCGACCACGGCCAGTGCCAGCGCATCCGTCGCCGCGCCCCAGACCTGTGCGGCCACCGGGTCGGACGCGCGAGCGGCAACCACCCCGGCCGCATCCAACTCCCGGCCCGCCAGCGTCCGGTAGCGGCGCGCGATCGAGGCGGCCGACGCATACGCCTCGGCGCACCCGCGCTGGCCGCACGCGCACACCTCGCCGTCCGGGTACACGGGCACGTGCCCGATCTCGCCGGCGAGATCGGTGGCGCCCCGCACATGCGCACCGCCCGAGACGATGACGCCGGCGATTCCGGTGCCGATCACCAGGACCAGGCAGTCGGCGACACCGTGGGCCCGACCGAGGGTTCGCTCGGCGAGTCCGGCCGACCGCACGTCGTGATCGACCGCCACCGGCACGCCGAGGTCCTCGCCCAGCAAGGCACCCAGGGGCACGTCCCGCCAGCCGATGTTGGCCGAGTAGCGCGCCGTGCCGGTGACCACGTCGACGACCCCGGGCACGACGATCCCCGCAGCTACGAGCCCCGGCGCCGCGACCTCAGCCGCCGCGGAACGGATGGCGGCGACCACGGCCGGCGTACCGTCGCCCACCGGTGTCGGCACGTCGATCCGGTGCAGCACGTCGCCGCGTTCGCCGATGAGTGCCGCCTTGATGCTCGTGCCCCCGACGTCGACGGCGACGACAGCGGGTGCGGGGCGGCCCACGTCAGGCGTCGGACAGGACGATCGAGCGGGTGAGGTTCCGCGGCGCGTCGGGATCGAGCCCCCGGCTCTGCGCGAGGGCCACCGCGAGGCGCTGCGCTCCGACCAGGTGGGCCATGGGGTCGGCATCGGACGTGACGACGAGCGCGCCCGTCTGCGTGATCTGGTCGACCAGGCCGTCCGGTGCCGCCCCGAAGATCCACACCAGCGACCCCTCGTCGACCACGCTGATCGGCCCGTGCCGGAACTCCATCGCCGGGTAGGCCTCGGTCCAGGCCTGCGCCGCCTCGCGCGATTTCAGCGCGGCCTCCTCGGCCAGGCCGACCGTCCAGCCCCGGCCCAGGAAGGAGAACTGCCGCTGGCCCACGGCGGCAGTCGGCACCGTACGGTCCAGCTCGCTGCGGGCGTCGCTGATCGCGGCGCTCAGATCGTCGCCGAGGTGGGCCCGCAGGAGCGCGAGCGTCGAGGTGGCGAAGCGCGTCTGGACGACCGACTGCTCGTCGGCGAAGGGCAGCAGCACCGACTGCCGCGCTTCGCGCGTCGCCGGCAGGTCCGCACCGGTCGTGATGACAGTGCTGGTGCCCGTCGTGGTGGCCGACAGGGTGCTCAGCAACCGGAGGATCTCGGTCGTGGTGCCGGAGCGGGTGATGGCGAGGACGTGGTCGTAGGTGCGGGTCGGCGGGAACTCCGACGCCGCGAACGCGTCGGTCTCGCCATGCCCCGCCGCCTCGCGCAATGCCGCCCAGGCGCGGGCCATGTACAGCGACGTGCCGCAGCCGACCACCGCGACGCGCGCACCGATTGGCGGCAGGGCACCGGCGACCGCGGGCGAATCGGCCAGCTCGGCGGCGCGGGCCCAGAGCTCGGGCTGGCTCGCGATCTCGGCTTCGACGAAGGACACGGCCCTGCTCCCTACTTGATCGAGCCCGCGGTGAGGCCGCCGACGACCTTGCCCTCGATCATCGCGAACCGCGCAATGACCGGCAGCGTCGCGATAACCGAACCGGCGAAGATGTGACCCCAGTCGATCGAATACTGGCCGATGTAGCTGTTGATGCCGACAGTAAGGGGTTGCTGCGATTCGGACGCGCCCTGGGTGAACGTGAGCGCCACGAGCAGTTCGTTCCACGCGCCGATGAAGGTGAAGATCAGCGCGGTGACGATGCCCGGCATGGCCAGCGGCAGGGTGATCCGGGCGAGCGCACCCAGCCGGCTGGCGCCGTCGCACATCGCCGCCTCTTCCAGTTCCACCGGGATGGACGAGAAGTAGGCGTTCAGGATCCAGATCGCGAAGGCCAGGTTGAACCCGGCGTTGACGAGGATCAGCGACAGGATCGGGCTGGGCAGGTTGAAGCTCAGGAACTCCCGCTGGATGCCGACGAGCATCGCGGCGGGCTGGAACATCTGCGTCGCCAGCACGAGCACGAGGAACACGGCGCGGCCGCGGAAACGGCGCCGCGCCGTGCAGTACGCCGCCGGGAGCGCCACGATGAGGACCAAGGCGGTCGCGCCGCCGGCGACCTTGAGGCTGGCCCCGAGCTGGGACTGGAAGCCGGTCTTCCAGATCGAGGTGAAGTTCGACCAGTCGTAGTGCTTCGGCAGGTAGCCCCGCGCGAGCAGTTCCTTCGGCGGCCGCAGCGCCGAGATCACCATCTCGACGTAGGGCAGGATGAAGATCATCGCGACCACGTAGGCCGTGAGCGCCAGCAACACCGTGCGGGGCGTCAGCCGGGCCTTGCGGGGCCGCCGGGTCGCGGCGCGCGGCGGCGTCACTGAAGGTGGATCCGCGATCAAGGTCGTCATGTCAGCTCACCGCTTCCCGCCAGCGCGTCGCCCGCAGGAACAGCAGCACGAGCACGATCACCAAGATGAAGTTGATCACGGACATCGCGGCCGATTCGCCGATGTAACTCTGCTTGAGCAAGAACATATAGGTCGTCGTCGTGCTCGTCTCGTGACCGGGTCCGCCTCGCGTCATCTCCCAGATGATCGGGAAGGAGTTGAAGACGTTGATGACATTGATCAGCGCCGCCACCAGGAAGGACGGGCGCAGCAGCGGCAGCGTGATCGAGCGGTAGATGCGCCAGCGCGACGCGCCGTCGACCCGGGCCGCTTCGTACACCTCCGTGGGGATGGTCTGCAGTCCGGCCAGCAGCGCGTAGGTGGAGAACGGCACCGACACGAACACCGCCACGACCATCATCCAGACGAACGCCGACCACGGCCGACCCAGCCAGTCGGACTGGTTGGTGTTGAACGCCTTGAGCACGCCGATGTCGTGCAAGAAGACGTTGATCACGCCGTTGTTGGCCGACAGTGCCCACCGGAAGACCAGGGCCGTCATCATCACTGACGC
>JAOPVG010000139.1 GCA_025966255.1 Jatrophihabitans sp. | reverse complement strand
ATCTGCGGCATCTGCGGCGACAACCACGCGACGTGCTCCTGCTACACGCAGAACATGGCTTACGGGGTGAAGCCGCCGAATCTCGGTGAGTGGATCGTCAACCTCGGCGAGGCGGCCGAGTACATGTTCGATCACAACATCTTCCAGGAGAACCTGGTCGGGGTGGACTACTGCGAGAAGATGGTCTCCGAGACCAACCCCGGCGTGCTCGAGCGGGCCAACCAGACCGAGGCGCCGCATGCCGGCGAGCACGGGTACCGCACTATCGGCGACATCATGCGCTCGCTCAACCCGTTCACCGGCGAGTTCTACCGCGAAGCGCTGCAGGTCAGCCGGTCGACGCGCGAGATGTTCTGCCTCATGGAGGGCCGGCACGTCCACCCCTCCACGCTTTACCCGGGCGGGGTGGGCACGGTCGCCACGATCCAGTTGATGACCGACTACATGTCGCGGCTGATGCGCTACATCGAGTTCATGAAGAAGGTCGTGCCCATGCACGACGACCTCTTCGACTTCTTCTACGAAGCGATTCCGGGTTACGAGCAGGTCGGTCTGCGCCGCACGCTGCTCGGCTGCTGGGGCTCGTTCCAGGACCCCGAGCACTGCAACTTCGACTACAAGGACATGACCAACTGGGGACGCAAGATGTACGTCACGCCCGGTGTGGTCGTCGACGGCAAGCTCGTCACCACCGACCTCGTCGAGATCAACCTCGGGATCCGCATCCTGCTGGGCAGCTCGTACTACGACGACTGGGAGGGTCAGGAAACCTTCGTCACCCACGACCCGCTCGGCAACCCGGTCGACCGCCGGCACCCCTGGAACCAGCACACCAACCCGCGCCCGCAGAAGCGCGACATGGACGACAAGTACAGCTGGGTCATGTCGCCGCGCTGGTACGACGGCAAGGACTACCTCGCCCTCGACACCGGCGGCGGACCGCTCGCCCGCCTGTGGTCGACCGCGCTGGCCGGCCTGGTGGACATCGGCTACATCAAGTCCACCGGCACCAGCGTCCAGATCAACCTGCCGAAGACCGCGCTCAAGGGCCCGGTGAGCTTCGAATGGAAGATTCCCGCGTACGGCAGCAACACGCTCGAACGCAACCGGGCCCGCACGTACTTCCAGGCCTACGCGGCCGCGGCGGCGCTGCACTTCGCCGAGAAGGCGCTCGTCGAGATCCGGGCCGGCCGCACCAAGACGTGGGAGAAGTTCGAGGTTCCGGACGAGGGCATCGGCTGTGGCTTCACCGAGGCCGTGCGCGGCGTCCTGAGCCACCACATGGTGATCCGCGACGGCAAGATCGCGAACTACCACCCGTACCCGCCGACGCCGTGGAACGCGAGCCCGCGGGACTCATACGGCACACCGGGTCCGTACGAGGACGCCGTGCAGGGGCAACCGATCTTCGAGGAGAACGATCGCGAGCACTTCAAGGGCATCGACATCATGCGGACGGTCCGCAGCTTCGACCCCTGTCTGCCCTGCGGCGTGCACATGTACCTCGGTGAGGGCAAGACACTGCAGACCATGCACTCGCCGACACAGTCGGTCACTGGCGAGTGATCGCACCGGTTGCCGGCATGGGCGGGCACGAGGAATCGACGGCAAAGACCGATCAACTGCGCGCCATCGGCGACCGGATCGAGACGTTGCTGGAGGCCAGCGCAGCCGGCGGCACGGCGAATCGAACCCGGGCCGAGGATCTGGTCGCGTGTGTTTCCGGGTTGTACGGCGCCGGACTCGAACGGGTGATGGAGATCCTGCACGAGTCCGGGCGGTTGGACGACGCGCTGCTGGACGAGTTCGCCGATGACGAGCTCATCTCTGGCCTCCTACTGGTGCACGACCTGCACCCGTATGACGTCGAGACGCGGATAGGTCGAGCGCTCGATTCGGTGCGGCCCTACCTCGGGACGCACGGCGGCGACGTCGAGTTCCTGGGTATCGACGACGAGGGTGTGGTGCACCTGCGCCTGCTCGGAAGTTGTGACGGGTGCCCGTCGTCGTCGGTCACGCTGGAACTAGCGGTGGAGGGTGCGGTGCAGGCGGCCGCACCCGAGGCGACCCGCATCGAGGTGGAGCCGAATGCGCCCGCGGCCGCAAAGGCCGGCGCCGTCATCTCGCTCGACTCGCTGCGTACCCGCATCGACCGGCCGGCCGAGGCGATCTCGGCCAGCTGGGTGCCGCTTCCGGATCTCGCTTCGCTGGCTCCGGGCGAGCTCGCCGGTTTCGAGATCGAAGGACTGACAGTCTGCGGGTGCCGGATCGGCAACGACATCTTCTGCTTCCGTGACCGGTGTGGTCATTGCGGCGAGGGTCTCGGCGGCGGGGCCATCGAACGGCAGCTGGGTGCTCCGGTCGGCTCGGGTGTCCTGCGCTGCCCGCACTGCCGGGCGCACTTCGACGTCCGCCGCGCCGGTGCCGGTCTCGACAACATCGATGAGCACCTGGAACCCCTGCCGGTGCTGGTCCGTGACGGCGTGACATCGATAGCGGTGCCTTCCGCGACGGCGTCATGAGTGACTCACCGCTGTTCGTCCTGAGGCGTATCGCGAATCGACCGCCACCGCCTCCGGCGGGTGAGCGGTGCGAGATGTGCACCGTTCGGATCGACGAGGCAGAACACCAGCACGTCGTCGACCTGAACAGCCGCTCGCTCATGTGTACCTGCCGGCCCTGCTACCTGCTGTTCACGGCCGACCAGGCACAGTTGCGGTACCGAGCGGTCCCCGAGCGGTACCTGGCGTTTCCGGAGTTCCGGCTCGGGCCCGGCCAGTGGGATCAGCTGGAGATCCCGGTGGGCCTCGCGTTCTTCTTCCACAACTCGAGCCTGGATCGCACGGTTGCCTTCTATCCGGGGCCGGCCGGAGCAACCGAGTCCGAGCTGCCACTGGAGGCGTGGGCGTCGGTGATAGCAGAGAACCCGCAGCTCGGACTGATGGCTCCCGATGTCGAGGCGCTGCTCGTCCGGACTCCTGGGCGGGGCTCAGGCGAGGTCTCCTGCCATCTTGTCCCCATCGATGCCTGCTACGAACTCGTGGGCGGGCTGCGGTCAGTGTGGCGGGGCTTCGACGGCGGCCAGGAGGCGCGAGCCCGCATCGACGGTTTCTTTGCGATGGTCGCCGAACGCAGCAAGCCGGCGCCGAGGGTCGAGCCGTCGCCGGCCGCGCCGGAGAGTTCCGACGAGACGTCGGACGCGGGTGCGTCGCGATGACCGAGCTGGAGTTCACGATCGCCGAACTGTTCGTCGAGCCATACGCGGTCGCCCCGCAGCTCACCGCGCGCCTCCGGATCGAGGAGTCCACCCAGACGCCGATCCACACGCTCGCTCTGCGCGCCCAGGTGCGCATCGAGCCGCAGCGCCGCGCCTACACGCCGGACGAGGAACTCGCGCTGCTCGACATGTTCGGCGCCCGCGAGCGCTGGTACGACACCTTGAAGCCGTTCATGTGGATGCAGACCAACGCGATGGTGCAGGGCTTCACCGGCCTCACCGAGGTGGACCTCGCACTGCCGACCACCTACGACTTCGACGTGACGGCGTCGAAGTACCTGCATGCCCTGCGCGATGGCGCGGTCACCGTCGTGCTGCTGTTCTCCGGCACCATCTTCACGCGTGGTGAGCGAGGCTTCGGCATCGAGCAGATCCCGTGGGATCGCGAGGCCCGCTACGAGATGCCGATCGCCGTCTGGCACCAACTGATGCAGTACTACTACCCCAACACCGGCTGGTTGCGCTTGGACCACGACCTCATCGAGCGGCTCGCGCGGCACAAGGCCGAACGTGGATTCACCACGTGGGACGAGATGCTCGGGTCGCTGTTGCCCGACTCCGACCGGTCGCCGTCATGACCGCCGACGACACTCTTGACTACGCACGCACGGTGGCCGATGCCGTGCTCTACGAGGGCTACCTGCTCTACCCCTACCGCGCGAGTTCCAGCAAGAACCAGTCCCGCTGGCAGTTCGGCGTGCTCGGCCCGCCCGGCGCCCTCGAGGCCGGCAACGGCGAGGATCGCGCGATGGCGTCGGAGTTCGTGCTGACGGCCTCCGAGCGGGCCGTCGTCGACGTTCGGGTCCGGTTCCTGCAGTTGCAGAAGCGCAGCGCCCAGCAGGCGAGGCCGGACGGCGGCTTCGCCGACGTCGACGAACTCGTCGTCGGCGACCAGCGCTGGCTGACGTGGGACGAGGCGGTCGAGCGCGAGCTCGACCTGGGCCCGTGGCGGGTCGGCGACTTGGGTACCGGTCGGCAGGTGCCGGTCGCGGCGCCCGGCGGCGAGGAGATCGAATCGATCCTCGACGCGACGCAGGCCGAAGCGGGCCGCCTCGTGCGAGTGCATCGCGACGTATTCGGGCAGCTCGACATCCGCACCGAACAGCTCGGGGACGGGCTCGTCCGCATCTCGCTGCGCCTGGAGAACACCACGAGCGGGGCCGGCGACGACAAGCCGGCCGCGATCGCCGCGTCCTTCATCGGCGCGCACCTGCTGGTGTCCGTCGAGCACGGCGACTTCGTCTCGATGACCGATCCGCCCGACGCTGCCACCGCCGCGGTTGCCGCCTGCGCGCAACACCGCTGCTGGCCGGTGCTCGCCGGACCGGAGGGCGATCGTTCGGTGATGCTGGTGACTCCCATCATCCTGGCCGACCACCCGGAGATCGCGCCGCAGAGCTCCGGGTCGCTGTTCGACTCCACCGAGATCGACGAGATCCTCACCCTGCGCGTGATGACGCTGACCGACGAGGAGAAGGCGGCTGCCCGCGCCACTGATCCGCGCGCGGGCGAGATCATCGACCGCTGCGACGCCATGTCACCGGATGCCATGCAGCAGCTGCACGGCATCCTGCGCGATCCGCACGCGTTGGATGCCGCGCTCACCGGCTCGTTGGACGCGCTGATCGTGCCGCCGGGCGCCGACATCGACCTGACCAATTCCTTCGGCTTCGGCGACGAGGCGCCGTGGTGGGATCCCGCCGTCGACGCCAGCGTCTCGCCGAGCACCGACGTCGTGATGATCAAGGGCGTCAAGGTATCGGCCGGCAGCATCGTCCGGATCCATCCCTCGCGGCGGGCCGACGCCCAGGACCTCTTCTTCGCCGACCAGGTCGCCCGGGTGTGCGCCGTGCACTCCGACGTCGACGGCGAAACGCACGTTGCCCTGGTACTCCTCGACGATCCGGCTTCCGACCTGCACGATTGGTACGGAAGGTATTTGTACTTCGCTCCGGACGAACTCGAGCCGATGTCGGCAATCCCGCCGCCGTCGTCACGCTCGGAAAGCAGAGAGGAGAGTCGACCGTGAGATCACTAGGTGTTCTCAGCGCCACCATCGCCGCCGCACTTGCCGCAGGCGCCGTCGTCATGGGTGTGCGCTCGATCCCCGACATCAAGCGTTACCTCAAGATGCGCGCCATGTAGGCGCGCCAACCCGCAGGAGGAACCATGAGCGAGACCCCGGGAGAACACCTCGACGAAGAGCCACAGGAGCAGCGCGGAGCACCCGGCACACGTGACACGGGCTCCGACAAGCCATCGGGCGGGCCGACCGACCGACCCTCCGGCACGTCCGACGAAGAGTCCGACACCTCCGTCGCCCCGCAGCCGGCGGGCGACGACGCACCGCACCTGCCAACGCCCTAGCCGTTCCAGCGCCGGACCCGTCGAAGGGAGCACGCCGTGACCACTCCAGGTGACGCCAAACCGGAAGTTCCGCCGTACGAGGGACGGAAGACGCAGGCTGATACCGAGCAACAAACCGAGAAGGACGGCGCCCGCACCGGCGGGGCAACCGCGCCGGTGACCGACGATCGGATGAAGGCGCCCGACCCTGCGGAGACCGAGCGCGGCGCGACCGCCTCGCCGAGTGACGAGCAACCGGCCGATCAGACGCCCGACGGCGAACCGGGTGAGGCATCGACGGGGCCGAGTCACACACCCGGCACGACCCCGGGGGAGCAACACGCCTGACGTGAGCAAACAGGTGCTCGTGGCCGGAATCGGCAACATCTTCTTCCAGGACGACGGGTTCGGGTCGGCCGTCGCCGCCGCACTTGCAGCGGCCGACGGTCTGCCCGAGTCCGTCCGGGTCGTCGACTACGGCATCCGGGGCATGCATTTGGCGTACGACCTGTTGTCCGGCGTCGACGCGCTGGTGCTGCTGGACGCGATCCCGGCGAAGGCCCGCGCCGATGCCCCCGAGCGTCCGCCTGGGACCATCGTCGTGTCCGAGATCGGCCCCGACGACCTCGGGGACGGTGAATTCGACGCCCACGGCATGGCGCCGGCCGCGATGCTCGCCAGTCTCGGTTCCCTCGGCGGAACGCTGCCTCCTACCTATGTGGTCGGCTGCGTCCCGTCGTCGACGGCGGAGGGCATCGGACTCAGCGTCCCGGTCGCCGCGGCCGTCGCTGAGGCCGTCCCGGCCGTCGAGAAACTCGTAAGCTCACTCGCAGCGGGACTCACGCCGCCCGCCCGCCAAGACGCGGAGGTCTGACATGTGCCTGGGGATTCCCGGTCAGGTCGTGGCACGGATCGAGGGCTACGGCGACCAGCTCATCCTCGTGGACGTCGTCGGCGCCCACCGGCAGGTCAACATCGGCATGCTCGAGGACGAAGATCAAGCGGCCATCCGCCCCGGCGACTGGGTCGTGATCCACATGGGCTTCGTCGTCGAACGCGTCGACGAAGCCGGGGCCGAGAAGGCCATGGCCGGGCTCGAACTCATGGGCCGCGCGCGAGAGCCCGACGCCGAGCGGCCCGCAACCGAGCAGGAGAGGCGGGTCGGGCCGGCGGCGTGAGCGCGCGCAGCGAGCGAACCAGGGGAATCGGGCCTTGCCGACCGAACGAGCGCAGCGAGGCCCGGTCGTGAGCGATTCCGGAACGGCCCTGTTCGCGCGCTACGCCTACCCGCCGAACGAGCTGGGGTACTGCGGCCCGGAGGACGCCTCCGTGCTGCTGCGGCGCGGTTCACCGGCCGCCGAAGCGCAGATCGCCGAGCATGCCCGCCAGTTCGAAGGAGCGTGGGCCTACCTGGAGCTCATCGCCGGTGTCGCCGGGATCGACGATCCGCTGGACGCCCGCGTGGTCGAGGCCTACTGGATCGGCAACTCCTTGCTCGACGCCGTCGACCCCGAGTACGCCATGCGCTGGCTGCAGGATCGCTTCGCGGCGCAGCCCCACGCCAGCTGGGTCCCCGGGCTGCCGCACCACGGCTTCCAGGTGTTCGCGGTCTACCCGTGGTCGGGCCTGCTGCATCGCGGCGCGAACACCGACGTCGCGGTCAACGTCCTCGAGCAGTGCCGGATCCGGTGGGGCGAGGTCGTCGCGGTCGAGGGCACCCGGGTGCACGTGCGTTCGCAGCCGCTCGTGTTCGTCGATGGGCGGCTGGATCTCGGTGATCGGGTGGGGGCGAGCGCCGCGTGGTCCGTCGAGGGCAAGTCGTTGCTGACAGCACCGGTCGCGGTCGGGGATCACGTCGCTATGCACTGGGACTGGGTCTGCGACGTGCTGACCGCAGGTCAGGTCGCGCAGCTGGAGCTACGCAGCGCGGACCAGTTGGCGCGCACCAACGCCCTGCTACTGAAGGCCGGCACCTGAGCCGTGCTTCAGTTCAGCCGGCGGCGGCGATCCTCAGGAAACGTGACGCCGAGGATCCGGCAGTCAGGTGACTGCGGTTCCGGCACCGACGCGAGGGTCGGATGCGTGTGCGGCCCGGAGTGCGGATGCGTGTGCGGCGCCCGGTCGGGGTGGGAGTGCGGGGCTTGGTTGGGCAGCGCGCCCACCACTGCCGGATCCGGCTGCCAGCTGTGCGGATCGTCGGTGAGCCCCACCAGGTAGGTGATCGTGCATTCGAGCACGCGGGCGATCTCCGGAAGCTTCGCGACGTCGACGCCGGATCCGTGCTCGAGACTGGAGACCGCGCGATTCGTGGTGTGCACGCCCGCCCGGCCGAGGCGGCTGACGACTTGCTTCTGGGTCAGTCCGAGTTCGACGCGCCGGTGCCGCAGCCGTTGCGTGATAAGGAGCTGACGCCCTGTCCAGGCCTCGTCGAACATGCTCACCACGCGGACCTCCGACGGTTTCGCTGGGCTACCAGTCTGGGCTCACTGTGCTACCGCCGTCAACGCACGCCCGGCGACCCACCCAGGGATGAGGACGGTGTCTTGGCCATCTGCGCCAGCGGGAAGATCTCGTAGCGCGCGAAGTTGAACACCGGCGCCCGGGCGAGCAGGAACTCGAACTCCTCGGCCGACTCGACGTCGTAGATCCAGGCCCCGCCGTGCGCGCCGACCACGTGATACCTCGCCAGCACCTTGCCGCTCTCTTCGAGCTCGGTGCCGTACTTCGCCATGCCCGCCACCGCGTGCGCCATCTCCTTCGACAGCAGCGACAGCTCCATCCGCCACAGCACGAGGAACTTCACGAACGGCTCCCGTCGTCGGCAACCGGCGGACGGCCGTCGGCTATGTCGCGACCCTACGACGTTTCATCCGATCCGTCCGGTTACCTCGCGGCCGCGGGAGAGCGCAGGAATCCGCCGATCGGATCACAAACTTGGTCCGTAATTACCCCTACTGATTAGTAGGGCGTCAAAGTAACTCTATGACGACGATCGCGAATCCGGTGCTCACGCTGCCGCGGCGCGGCACGGGCGCGCGAATCGCCGGAGTAGGCGCGGCTCAGCCACCCGGCGTGATCACCGGCGCCGCCCTGATGGCCCCGTTCGGCAAGACGGCGGAATGGCTGCGAGAGCGCACCGGTATCCGTCAGGTCCGCCGGCTGGGGCGCGACGAGAACCTGCTGGACCTCGCCACGAAAGCCGCCGCTCGAGCGCTCGCCGACGCCGGCGTCGACGTCGGCGCCGTGGACGCGATCCTGGTGGCAACCTGCAGCGGCAGTCCGGCTGGTCGGCCCGCGCTCTCGACCCAGCTGACCCAGCGGCTGCGATCACGCGCCGCCGCCTCGGACGTCAATTCCGCCTGCGCCGGATTCTGCTTCGCGCTGGCCACCGCCGACGCGCTGATCGACAGCGGGTCGGCCGGCACGGTGCTCGTGGTAGGCGCCGAACGGATGAGCGCATTGCTCGACCCGGCGGACATGGGGACCTCGATCCTGTTCGGAGACGGCGCGGGCGCGGTCGTCGTCACCGCATCGTCCGACCAGCGGGCCGGCATCGGGCCCGCGGCGTGGAGCAGCGACGGCAGCATGCTCGACGTGCTCGCGATCCCTGAGGGCGACACGTGCCTGCGCATGGCCGGCCAGCAGGTGTTCCGCTGGGCCGTGGACGAGGTGCACAAGGTGGCGACGAAGGCGATCGCCAAGGCCGGGCTGCGCGAGAGCGACATCGACGTATTCGTCCCGCACCAGGCGAACCTGCGCATCATCGACGCGGTCAAGCGTCAACTCAAGATCGGCCACGCGACGACGGCCACCGACATCGTCGACTCCGGCAACACCTCAGCGGCGTCGATCCCGATCGCGCTCGCCAAGCTGCGGCATTCTGGTCAGACCAAGCGCGGGCAGCTCGCGCTGCTCAC
>JAOPVG010000230.1 GCA_025966255.1 Jatrophihabitans sp. | reverse complement strand
GGCGACAGCAGGAAGGAGGCCAGCCAGCGCAGCACGGTGTCGGTGCCGCCGCGTGAGGCGTCGGCGAGGGCCTGCGCGACCGCGGCGCGGGCCCGCTGCCAACCGTCGGCACCGGTGTCGATGCGGCCGAGCGCGGCGAGGGTGGCCGGCTCGACGCGGGCCAGGCCGCGGGCCACGGGATGCCGGGAAATCGCGGCGGCGGCATCGAGCAAAGCAGTCTCGAGCGCCTTGCCGGCGTGCTCGTCCACGAGCGCGACGGCCTGGTCGACCACGAGCGCGGCCAGCACCGCCTCCCGAGTGCGGAAGTGGTTGTACAGCGTGGCCTTGGCAACGCCCGCGGCCGCAGCCACCTGAGCCATCGTGATCTTCGTTCCGCTCACCTCGACCGCGCGCGCGGCACCGCTGAGCAGCGCCACGCGGGTGCGGCTCATGGCGTTGCCGGCGCGCGTGCGGGTGCCGGTGACGCGCACCGGCGCGGCCGACGCGATGGCCGGCGAAGCGGTCGTCGGGCGGAACAATGTGTCGAACAGCGGGTTGCTCATGGGCGGCGGGCCTCCTTGCGATCGCGCCGGCATCCAGGCCGGATCGACGCTCACGAGCGGAAGCTACCTCGGCTGTCCGGCCGAGCCGGGAGGTCGACGGCGGGTCGCGTCATCGCGTGACGCAAGTGGCTGCTGGGACGAAGTGCGGCCGGCGCGATCAGGCCGCGACGTTGGGCAGCGCGCGCACTCGCGCGGTGCCGGTGCGGACCTGCACGCCGCCCGCGGCGGCCGCCTCGCTGGTGGGTGCGGCCGAAACGCGGGCCGAGCCGGACCCCGGGATGAGAGCGACGCGGTTGATGAGCGCGAGCTTCTCCTCGCGCCGCAGCGACTGGCTCACCTCGGCGAACAGCTCGGACAGTTCGACGTCGAGCGCGCTGCAGATAGCGGCGAGCAGCTCGGACGAGGGCTCCTTCTGACCCCGCTCCACCTCGGAGAGGTAGCCGAGGCTTACTCGGGCGGTTCCGGAGACCTCGCGCAGCGTGCGCCGCTGGCGCATGCGCAGTCCACGGAGCGTGTCACCCACGACCTGACGCAGCACGGGCATGTGGCGAACCCCTTCCGTGGAAGATCTCGGCGAACGTTCTACAACGGTACCTGGCTTCGACCAGGGCCCGGACGGACGTTGAGTGGCGTCCGCTCACGGCGAACAACTGTTAGCGGTACAACGCCGGAACGGTCGGCCGGATTCCCGTCGAGGGGCGCAGCGGACGTCAGGAAGACGAACGCGCGACCGCGGTGGTGCGGGCGCCACGCCGCAGCCGCAGCGCGCGGGCGACGTAGTCGACGCCCGTGGCCAGCCCGACGACGATGGCCGCCACCATGACCGTCCAGGCCACCGGCCGCACCCACCCGCCGATGGGAAGGAGCACGAACAGCCCGGTGGCCACCGACTGGAGCAGGGTCTTCACCTTCCCGCCGCGGCTGGCCGGGATCACCCCGTGCCGGATCACCCAGAACCGGAGCAAGGTCACCCCGAGCTCTCGAGCCAGCACGACGACCGTGACCCACCACGGCAGGTCGCGCAGTATCGACAGCCCGATCAGGGCGGCGCCGATCAGCGCCTTGTCGGCGATCGGATCGGCCAGCTTGCCGAACTCGGTGACCAGGCCGCGCTTGCGGGCGATGTCGCCGTCGATGCGGTCGGTGATCGACGCGACCGCGAAGATTGCCCACGCCAACACCCGCAGCCCGCGTTCGTGGCCGGTTCCGGCAAAGAGCGCGTAGACGAAGACGGGCACCAGCGCGAGGCGGAACACGGTCAGGGCGTTCGCGATGTTCCACGCCGAGGCCGGGCTCGGCGGGTCGCCGGCGGGGTCGTCGGTGAGTCTGGGCATCGGCGCCTTCGAACCTGGCGCCTTCGACGTGGGCGCTGCCGGAATGGGCTCACGACCGAGGGGCTCGGTCGGCGTCACCACGGGTCGCCGACCGGCTTGGCCACGAGGTCGACGCCCTGGCAATCGGTGACGAATGCGCCGATGATCTGGCCGCGGCGCAGGCCGCTTCCGTCGACAAGCCGGACGACGCCGTCGACCTCGGGGCCCTGGTGCGCGCCTCGGCCGACGACCTCGTCGTCGACCTCCTCGACCAGAACGTCGACCCGCGTACCGACCCGGTCCTCGGCGCGCTGGCTGGACAGTTCGTGCGCCAATGAGCTGATGCGCTCGACCCGCTCGGCAATGATGTCGGGGTCGATCTTGTCCGCGAAGTCGACGGCGTCGGTGCCCTCTTCGTCGGAGTAGCCGAAGACACCGATCGCGTCGAGGCGGGCGGCCGAGAGGAAGCGCTCGAGCTCGGCGACGTCTTCCTCCGTCTCGCCCGGGAAGCCGACGATCACATTGCTGCGAGCGCCGGCATCCGGCGCGAGCGCGCGGGCCCGGGCCAGGAGGTCGAGGAACGAGTCGGTGCCGCCGAAGCGCTTCATCCGGCGCAGCACGGACGGGCTGGCGTGTTGGAAGGAGAGATCGAAGTACGGCGCGACACCGGGCGTGGTGGCGATCGCCTCGAGCAGGCTCGGCCGCAGCTCAGCCGGCTGCAGGTAGGAGACCCGGATCCGGTCGACCCCGTCGATCGCCGCCATCTCGGGCAGCACCGCCTCGAGGGCGCGAAGGTCGCCGAGGTCCTTGCCATAGGACGTCGAGTTCTCGCTCACCAGGACGAGCTCCCGCGCGCCGGTGGAGGC
>JAOPVG010000128.1 GCA_025966255.1 Jatrophihabitans sp. | reverse complement strand
TGCAGCAGATCGCCAGCTCGATCGGCGCCGCCGTGATGTCGGTGATCCTCACCAATCAGGTGCGCAACTCGCAGTTCGCCGGACCGGCTGTGGCTTCGCGCAACGACAAGACGATCGCCGACAAACTCACCCCGGCGCAGTTGGCGCAAGGCTTCGCCGACGCCGCGCACGGTTTCGCAACGACATTCACCGTCGCGTTGGTGCTCATCATCTTGACGATCGTCCCGGCCCTGCTGCTGCCCCGCCGCAAGGTGGCCGCACCGCCCGCCGACGCCACCGGCGAGCAGCCCTCCGTTCCAGTCGCCATGCACTGACCCCGGAGTCCGGATGAGGTGTAGCTGCCGACTCGTCAATACGAGATCACTCGATGATCAGGAAATCGTCGGCCTCGCCGCTACTGAGGACGACTGAACCGTTGCGGGCTTCCTTTCTCCGGCAACCTTGAGCCGGTGACTCCCTCATAGCTGCTCGCTAACTGAATTGCAGCGCGCTGCGAGACCCGTGGCACATCGTCACGGGTGACATGAGGGCCAGACACCGACAACATCGCCGTTGGCGGACAACCGCGCTAAGCCTGGTGGCGTTGGGGATTGTCAGCGCAATCGCCGCCCGGCAGCTCGCTGGCTCGAGCCAGTCCGCAGCGGCTCAGGCCGGGCCGGCGACCATCGGCCAATCGACGTCGGCCGCGGCGGCCACCGGATCGGGCGCCGCGTCAACGCCGTCGAGCTCACCGACGACATCCCCGGCGAAGAGCAGTGTCGATGCGACCCCGACCGCCACGCCTACGCAATCCGCGGCCGCCACGGCCGACGCACTCGTCGGCAAGCTCACCGCGGAGCTGGCCGCCGGCGGGTATTCGATTGCCGCGACGAACACCGTGACCGGCCAGCGCTATCAGACCGGGGCTACCAGCGGCATGGACGAAGGCAGCATCGTCAAGATCGACATCCTCGAGACGTTGCTGCTCGGCCACCAGGACTCCGACACTGAGCTGAGCGACGACGAGGTCCAACTCGCCACGAGCATGATCGAGAACAGCGACAACTCCGCGGCCGAATCTCTGTTCTGGAACGTCGGTGGGCGCGACGGCATCACGGCGGCGAACATTCGCCTCGGGCTGACGAGCACCGTGCTCGGACCGTCCGACTATTGGGGTCTGACGACGACCGGGGCGGCGGATCAACTGATCCTGCTGCGGAATCTGACGTCCACCGGAACACTCACCGCGGCATCGCGCGAGTTTGCGCTGGGACTCATGCGCGATGTCGAGTCCGATCAGCGCTGGGGGGCGGGCGTCATCGCTGACGCCGGAACCACGTTCGCGAACAAGAATGGCTGGCTCGGCGTCGACGACGACAGCGGACGGTGGCTCGTCAACAGCCTGGGCGTGGTGACGGTGCAGGGCCAGCAGGTGCTGATCAGCGTGCTCACCCAGCACAACGACAACCTCGACGACGGGATCGCGCTGGTCGAGTCGCTGGTCAGGGCTGTCGCGCCGGCGGTCGTTCGGCAATAGCCGAATGCTCGGAGCCGTCGATCGGGGTGTGCATCTCCACCTTGGGCACAATGACCCGCGTGAGTCGCATCGACGACCGGCTGGCCGAGGCTCGGCAGGGGTGGCATCGAATGACGCCGGCCGCAGCCCGCACTGCGCAATGCGACGGCGCGCTGCTCGTCGACACCCGCACGCCCTGGCAGCGACAAATGCAGGGCGACCTTCCGGGTGCACTGATTATCGATCGGACCGTCCTGGAGTGGCGCCTGGATCCGTCCGGCGACGATCGCATACCGGAGGCCTCGCCGCAGGCCCTGGTCATCGTCATCTGCCGCCAGGGATACAGCTCAAGCCTCGCCGCGTGCAGCCTGCGTAGCCTCGGGATCAACGCCACCGACGTCATCGGCGGCGTCGAGGCCTGGATCTCAGCCGGACTACCGCTCCACCGCGGCGACGTCGACGAACGTTGCTGAACGCTAGGTCTTCCAGTGGTAACCGATGGCGAAGTCGACGACGACGGCATAGGTGAGGTACATCAGCCAGCAACCGACGAGGATGCGAACCAGGCCCATCAGTAGCCCGTGCCCAGGCCGAAGAATCCGAGTGCGAGCGGCGGGAACGCTGATTGCGCGAACGTGACCATGACGAATACCGCCGCAGCGATTACTCCTCGGCCACATCACCACTAGCGCCCGTCGAGCCTGCCTGCTGACGGGTAGTTCCTGAATTCCGGCTAGCGGGTACCGGATTCGGCGCCCCGCGAAGGCGCCGACGTTGCTCGTCGACCCGCTCCGTCAGGCCGAGCCGGTCTAGGTGCTCGAGCAGCGGGACGGCCACCCGGCGCGAGGTGTCGAGAGCCTGCCGGGCCTGGCTGATCGTGAACGGCTGGGTCAGGCTGCGCAGGATCTCCGCTGCGGACGCGGGCGCGCTCGGCAGCAAGACGACGTCGTCGTTGATCCGCAACACCCGACTGGCGCGCTGAGCCGCGGCCAACTCGCGGTGGCCGAGGCCGAGCTCGGCCAGTTCGGCCCGCTCGGGTGCGCGGAACGGCTCCTCGGCCAGCCGGGCCTCCAAG
>JAOPVG010000082.1 GCA_025966255.1 Jatrophihabitans sp. | reverse complement strand
AGCCGATTCTTGACGACCTTGCCTTCGGGGACGCGCTGGAAGAACAGTCGCGGGCCCACACCTGAGGGATCCGTGCATGCGAACGCTGAACCCTGATGCTCAGGCGGCAGCGCGCGATCGAAATCGTCCCAAGTAGCAAACCCCTCCGGCGGCGGCGGTACGACGTACCCCAACACCTCGCACCAGAAACGAGCGACGCGCTCAGGTTCTGCGCAGTCGAAGGTGACTTGGATCTGCTTGACCGACGTCATCGGTCCACCGTAGAGGCGCGGTCTAGCCATCGGCGCGCGGGTCGCGGTCTCGCGTGACATCGGTTGGTGACCCGCTCGGGGCCGGGTTCACCGAGGTTGAGGAAAGATCACGGAAGATCCGGTACCCGCCGCATGGATGGCCTGTCCGAGTCGCGTGGTGGGCCAATTCGACGTCACCGTAGGGGCGGCACGCTGCGGAGCTCAGCAACGGAGGCCGTGAGCTTTCCGCACGGCTGGACCGAAGACGGGGTGATGGTCGAGGCCGCGTTCACCGGCGCGCACCTGCTGCACCTGGCCGCGGCCGGCACCTCACTCAGACGCCGCGGAGGCTGCGCACTTGCCGTGCACGTGGACGGCCCCGGCGGTCTAGGTTCTGGGGCCGTCCACACGGGCGTTCGGGTCAGCCGGCGGCGATGCCTTCACCGCCGGCGCCGCCGGGGACGGTGACCGAGCCGATCGGGGTGAGCGAGCCGTTGCTGCCGATCTTGTATTCGTCGACGATGCCGTTGCCGCCGGTCTGGACGTAGAGGAACCGGCCGTTCGGGGATGCGGCGGCGTCGACGGTGCCCGGGTCGGTGGCGGTGTTGCCGAGCGCGGTCAGGGCGCCGTCGTGATCGGTGTAGCCGGACACGCTCGCGGAGCCGGCGTTGGAGGCGAACAGCTTGTTACCGGTGCTGGTGACCCAGCACGTGGCGGCCTGCCCGGTGGTGGTGCGGGTGATCAGGCGCAGCGCGGCGTTGCGGTTGATCGTGAAGGTAGCCACGGCGGACGGGCCCGCTTCGGCGATCACCAAGTGGTCCTGCTGGTCGAAGGCGATCGCGAACGGGACGTTGCCCGGGTCTGGGGTGACGACGGGCCTGAGCGACGGGCCGAGCAGGCTAACCGGGAACACCTCGATGCTCTGACCGTCGCCCTTCGTGGTGACGATCAGCTTGGAACCGTCGGGGGTGAAGGCGATCTGGCCGGGGGTGCTGGTGAACTCCGGGCTCGGGTTCGGGTTGAACCCGAGGTCGCGGTGCCAGGCCGGGACCTTCACGAGCAGGCCGCCCAGGCGCAGGTAGCCCTGGATGGAGCCGCCGCCGCGAGCGTTGAGGACGTAGAGCTGGCTGCCGTGGACGGTGATGCTGACCGGGAAGCTGCCGCCGGAGCTGATGGTCTGCAGACGGGTGAGATGGTCGCCGCGGACTGCGAAGGCGGTGATGGTGTTGCTGCCGGCGTTCACGGCGTAGAGCAGATGGTTCGCGGAGTCGTATGCCAGTGAGCCTTGGGAGGCGGTGTGGTAGACGGCGGAGCCCGCGAGCTGCCCGCCGAGGCCGCCGGTCGGGTAGGCGCCGGCCTGGGTGAGGCTGCCGTCGCGGGCCTGGGCGTAGGCCACGATCGTGTTGCCGGACAAGTTGTCGGTCTGCACGAACACCGCACCGGCGGGCTGCGGTGTCGGGCGGTGGGTGGGCTGCTGGACCGGCCTGTGTGCGGGCTGGTGGACAGGGGACGCGGCGGCGGGGCCGGCAAACAGCAGGGCGCCGGCGGCGGCGGCGACGCCGCCGATTGTGGCGATGCGGGCAGTGGTCTTCATGACGCTCCTCGATGAGTCGCTCGCTGTGCTGGACGACCAGTTAGCGACCACCACCGGCAGACACTTACCCGGGACCGGGGACACGTCTCCGGTCTGTAAGAACCTGGAAGTGCCGACAATCAGCGCCGCAACTGTGCCCAGTGCGTGGAGACGTCGGGTGGGCCGAGGATCTCGAGGGTGTCGGACGGGTCCCGGTTGGTGAGCCAGAGCAGCAGGTCCGAGCGGGTGCTGCGGATGGCGGTGTCGGCCTTGGCGTGTCCGGCGACGGCGATCGCGTCGGCGCGGGCGTCGAGGTCGGTCCACCACTCGCTGGGCCCGTCGGTTGCGTGCAGGTGCAGGGTTCCGGTCAATCCGTTGACCGTGTCTTGGGCGAGCAGTCCGGGGAGGAACTCGATCAGGAACTCCTCGATACCGGCCGCCGCGATATCGCCGTCCAGCGGGTGAGGTGGCGGGCCGCCGTCGAGGTTGGCGGCGTGTTGGGCGTCCCAGCGGTGGACTGCCATCTCGACGGCCAGGCGACGGCGCCACCAGCCGACCCGGTGATCGCCGCGACTGGAGAACGTCCACGTCTCGATGTCGGGATCGGTGGTGCTGAGGATGTCGAGGGTGCGGTCCAGGTGGGCCGAGTACCAGCCCGTCAGCTCGCCCAGATCGGCGGGCGGCAGCTCGCGGTCGCCGCGAGAGACCCGTTCGCCGGTAGTGACGATGGTCGCCATCCAGGCCAGAATGCCGCCCATGTGGCCGACCAGTTCGGCGGCGTCCCACTCCGGGCAGTGCGGGATCGGTCGCGACCAGTCGGCCTCTGCAGCCTGCAGTAGGTCGCGGCCGTCGGCCGCGGTCGTGGTCAGGAGATCAAGCTCGGGCATGGCAGCGAGTCTCGCATCGCGGACGGTAACGCCGTCGGCCGGCACGACCCAGCCCGGGTCCGGTTAC
>JAOPVG010000080.1 GCA_025966255.1 Jatrophihabitans sp. | reverse complement strand
ACGCGTGTCGGACACGTACCACCGCTGATCGCCGATGCGCCAGCCGTCGAAGTCGACCTCCGGCCGCTGCCCGGAGAGCGCAGCGATCTCATCGAGCACCTGCAGCAGGCTTACCGCATTCTCGGTTCCGCCGCCCATGTTGTAGGCCTTGCCGTGCAGTCGGTCGATACCCGCCACTGCCGATTGCAAGGCGTCGAGCAAATCCTCGACGTAGAGCAGGTCACGCACCTGTCGACCGTCGCCGTACAAGGTGATCGGCGTGTGCCCGAGAGCGCGCTTGACGAAGTGCGCTACCCAACCCTGGTCTTCGTTGCCCTGCTGGTGTGGGCCGTAGATGCAACTCATCCGGAACACAACCGTGGGCAGGTCGTAGCTCAGGCCGAAGTCCAGCACGTACTGGTCGGCGCCACCCTTCGAACAACCGTACGGCGAGCAGAAGGACAGTGGTCGGTCCTCGGCAACGCCGTAATCGCGGTACGGGGCATGCGCGGGTTCGTAGCGTGGTCCTTCGATCAGCCGTACATCGTTCAGGCTGCCGTACACCTTGTTCGTGGAGGTGAAGAGCAGGGTGGGTGGTGTCGGCATCCGCCGCACCTCCTCGAGCAGCGTCAGCGTGCCCCCGAGATTCACCCCGAAGTCGTACAGCGGATCGGTCACGCTGGTCGTCACAGCGACCTGGGCGGCGAAGTGGAAAATCTCTCCGACTCCGCGCACTGCGTTGCGAACCGCCTCGGCATCGCGAACGTCACCCTGCACCATGCGCAACCCATGCGGGTAGTTCTCATGAAGCCACTGCAGATTGTCACGCACGCTCGGTCGGGACAGGTTGTCGAGCACTACAACCTCGCGCCCTTCGTCGAGCAGGCGCGAGGCCATGTTGGTGCCGATGAAGCCTGCTCCCCCGGTGATCAACGTCGGGCGGCTCATACCGTCAGCCCCCGCGCCGCGAGCGCGGCTGCCGCCGCCTCGACCGAATCGACCGCGACTCGGCCTTCGAGCCACTCCGCAAGATCGGCCAGGCCCTTGTCCATGCTCACCAGCGGTGCGAAGCCGAGCATGTCCTTCGCACGCCTGATATCGGCGAAGCAGTGCCGGATGTCCCCGACCCGGAACTTCCCGGTGATATGCGGTGCTAGCCGCTCCTTGTCGAGGATGCGTCCGAGCTGCAGCGCGATGTCGTTGATCGTGATGCTGTCGCCGCTGCCGACGTTCACCACGTGCCCGGCGGACGTGTCGTGCGACAGCGCGAGCCGGCACGCGCGGGCGACGTCGGTGACGTGGACGAAGTCGCGGCGCTGCTCACCGTCCTCGAACAACAGAGGCGGCCGGTCGTTGAGCAGGCGCGCGGCGAAGATGGCGAGCACTCCGGTGTAGGGGTTGGACAGCGCCTGGTAACGGCCGTAGACGTTGAAGAACCGCAGCGCGGTCGTCGGCACGTGGTACGCCTCGCCGAAGAGTAGGCAGAGGCGTTCCTGGTCGAACTTGTTGAGTGCGTACACCGACGACAACGCGACCGGTTTCGTCTCAGGCGTCGGAACGGGCGTTAGCGTGCCGCCGGACGACCCGGTCGGTTCCCAGCGTCCGGCCTGGAGGGCCACGCGCGGCCGCCCGGCGGAGGTCACCGGCTCCCCGACGGCATCCACGTAGAGACCCTCGCCGTAGACGCTCATGCTCGAAGCGACGACCAGGCGCTGCACCCGCTGTTGCGTCAGCGCCTCGAGCAGGACTCCGGTACCGAAAGCGTTCACGCTCGTGTATTCGGCGATCTCGTACATGCTCTGCCCGACGCCTACCCGGGCGGCGAGATGCAGGACGCGGTCGACTCCGACCAGAGCGGCCCGAACCGCCTCGGGATCGCGGACGTCACCCCGCACCAGCTCGACTTGGTCGGACAAATATTCCGGGCGGTCCGCGTCCTCATGCACCTGCGGCACCATCGCATCAAGGATCCGGACGTGATGCCCGGCCCGCAGCAGCTCCTCGGCCGCATGCGCACCGATGAAGCCGGCACCGCCGGTGATCAGTGTGGTCGTATCGGGCGCTGAATGCGGCAACACAATCTCGCTTCCATACGAAGCGCGTCCTGCTAAGCACTGGGTGATGCGCCGCCGACGGAAGACACTCGGCGGTAGTCACTGAAGCTTCTACCCGCTGATCGGGGCGTCAAACATCTTTGAGCAGGCGGAAATAGATCGCCGTGCGGATCGTCGCCCCCAGGTTCAACCCGCCGGAATGGCGCAGCTGCGGATGCATGAACAGGGCATCGCCCGGGGACAGCGTCAACGGCATCGGCTCGCTGTCGGCACCCCGGTGCGATCCTGGCCAGACGTAGGGTGCGCCATCGCGCGCCGTCGCCGCGGTCAAGGCGACGCCGGTGATCCCGCGGTAGGTGCGGCCGGTCGCCCACTCGGGCAGCCGATCGACATGGGGCTGCATCCGCCACTGCTGCTCCGCGTCGGGAAAGCGCATAACCAGTTGGGGCTCTGCCCAGTCATCGCCCTCCCGCCACCCGAACAGTTCCGCCGCAACGTCGGGCAACGTAGCCCAGATCTCGGGTTCCCAGCGCAGATGCGGAAAGAACGTCCCGTCCGACCACTCCTCGGCCTGCTGCGGCGTGAGGCCGTGCCATCGCAGCTCCATGAGAAGCCTCCGCATCGCCGCCTCGACCCGTGCTGGCATCACCGCTTCCGGCAAGACGAGGTAGCCCTCTCGGTCCAGGACACTTCGGAGCTCAGCAACGGGCGCTTCGCCTCCGGCAGGGTCAGGCACGGGCCAAATTCTATCGACGCCCGGCACGACAAGGGCGACCGTCAGGCGAGCGACTACACCTTCAACACGCTGCGGAAGTAGTCGACCGTGCGGCTCAGCCCTTCCCGCAGACCGATCTCGGGGCGCCAGCCGAGCACCTCGCCCGCCTGGCAGATGTCGGGCCGTCGCTGCGTCGGATCGTCGGACGGGATGGGCCTGTAGACCTTCTCTGATCTTCCGCCGACGATGTCGAGCACGGCGTCGGCCAGCTCGAGCATCGTCATCTCATTGGGGTTGCCGAGGTTGATCGGGCCAGTGACGTCGTGCTCACTGGCCATGAGCCGGACCAATCCCTCGACCATGTCGTCGATGTAGCAGAACGAGCGGGTCTGCGAGCCGCCGCCGTAGATCGTGAGCGGCGCCCCGTGCAATGCCTGAACGATGAAGTTGGCGACTACCCTGCCGTCGTCGGCACGCATGTAGGGCCCGTAGGTGTTGAAGATGCGCGCTACCTTGACCGGCAGGTCGTGCTGGCGGCGGTAGTCGAAGAACAATGTCTCGGCGCAACGCTTCCCCTCGTCGTAGCAGGATCGCGGACC
>JAOPVG010000075.1 GCA_025966255.1 Jatrophihabitans sp. | reverse complement strand
ACGGGTCCGGGGCTCCGGTGTCGAACGCGAAGTTGACGATCACTCGCGCGTTCGGCACGTGAACCTCGAACGAATCCGTCTTCGGCGTCGAGTCCAGCTGGAGCTGCGTGCCGTCCCAGCTGGCGTGGGTGTCGTGGCCGAGGTTGGTGATGCCGGCGGTGACGGACCCGCTCAAACTCGAGCTGAGCTGCCCGAGATCAACAGCGGCGGTGATGTCGAGGCTGTCCGGGTTGTTGATGGTGTCGATGGCCGTGTAGTCCACCGTAGGCACCGGCGGCTTCGGCGGTGGCGGCGCACACGGGTCGCTCGACGGCTGGTCGCCGATGGTGAGTTGGCTGAAGTCGATGTGCCGCGGAATCTGCTTCAGTGACGCGCTCAGCGCCCAGTTGGCTGCGCCCGTCGGCTTGTAGAACGCACTGATGTCCGCGATCGGCTCATCCAGATCGCTGTGGAACTGGATGCCGTCCGGTCGCGTGGTCGCGGAGAACGTCATCGTTTTGGGCAGGTTGCTCACCGTGAGGTAAGCCGTCTTGTCGCCGGCCACGACATTCGCGGCGAGCGGACCGACCGCGTGATTGCCCTGGTACTCGATCGTGGTCTTCTCCGAACCGGCCACCGGACCGACCGCGGTCGTCAGTGGGCCGAGGTGCATGTTCTGGCCACTGGGGTCGATGCCCTTGAGCGACACGCTGGCCGAGAAGTGCTTGCTCGGGTCCGGGTCGTTGTCCAGCACCACGTCGGCGTTGAACTCGTTGTGCGCCGCGGGCGGGGCGTAGTGCGTGATTCCGTAGTCGACCTTGCCCAGGTCGGCGTGCAGCCCACTCGGTGCACCCTCGAGGAACAGGTGGGCCTTGAGCGCGTTGTCGCACCTGGTCGCGTCGCAGGCCCGTCCGTCGCGGAGGGACGCACCACGCACGACCGGCGGCGCCAGCGTGGCCGCCACCGCGTCGGACCGGCCGATCGCGACCGACGCGTCGATGTCCGGACTCGTGTCGCTCGTGTAGTCCAGCGCGGTGCCGTCCTGCGTGAACGTCATCGACGTGGGCAGCGGGCTGATCGTCGCGTCGGCGGCAATCTGGTCGAGGTGCTGCGGTGTCGCGGTGCTGTCGTCCAGCTTGAGGTCGGCCTTCACGCGGAACGGCTGGCCGCCGCCGATCTCCGTCTTCACCACGAAGCCCTGAGCCGTCGGCGTGTAGCTGAACGCGTGGATCGCCGACATCGTGAAGCTGGCGTCGAGTGCGCCCGAACCGGCGTCGTAATTGGCGAAGGCGTGGTTGCCGGCGGCCGTCTCAGCCGTTCCGTGGTTGGTCAGTGACGCGGACAGCGAACCGACGGCGTCGGTGCTGGCCGGTGCCCCCGCCTGGAAGGCGTACACGCTGGGCCCGAAGTTGAGCTTCCACGTGCGCGGGACGGCGGTGAGGGTGGCGCCGCCGCTCCAGGTGCGACCGTCGTGGTCGACCTTTCCGGAGAGCCCGATCGAGTCGACCCCGCCTGACGCGTTCCAGGTGGCCTCGCCGGCCGCCTGGTCCAGCGCGATCTGGATGTCGTCGGGCACGTGGGTCACCTCGGCGCCGATCGACGCGTGGTTGCCGCCCTTCTCCGCGACGGCCGCCGTGATCTTCGTGATCGGGCTCGTCGCGTGGTAGTGGACGTTCGTGGCGGTGCCCTGCTTGTCGTAGTCGAGCGTCATGTCGGCCGGCAACGCGTCGATGACCGAATTCAGGGTCAGGGCCGGCGTGTCACCCATCAGCGTGACGACGCGCGGCGAGGCGTTCTTGAGCTCGGCCGACACCGTGTCGTGGTCGGCGGCCGTGACGTCGTCGTGCAGCGAGTAGCGCACCAGCGACAGCCCGGTATAGCGCAGCGCAGCCTGCACGTCCGAGGCCGTCTCCTTCAGGACGACGTGGTCGGTGCTCGGCAGGTCGGCGTCCGCGAGCTGGGTGCCGGTGGACGTGTACTTCAACGTCATCGGCCCGACGCTTGACGAGCCTGGTGCGCCGCTCTCGGTGGTGCGGGCGTCGAAGGCCGCGGAGCTGTCATGTGGGTGCTTGGCCACCGACACCTTCATGAACTTCGGCAGGTTGGCCGCGGTCGCGTCGACAAAGGCGTGCAGGTTCTCGTCGTCGAAGAGCCGGAAGTGCACGCTCGGGATGGAGGCGTCGGCGGTGTAGGTGAAGGCAGTGGTGAAGTCGTCGCCCGCACCGTCGACGTCACCGTGCAGATGCACGTTCGTCGGCACACTCGAGATCTGTCCGTAGATCTCCGAATGGGTCACGCCGTCGCGGATGGAGCGCAGCGACACCGTCGTCGGCCCGATCGGCGAACTGGTCGAGAGCACCGCGTCGTACGGCTTGGTGACGACGAGGTGCATGTTCGTCGGGATCTGCGTCAGGTCAGTGGACATCACCGTGTACGTGTTCGGATGGGTGACGTCGGGAATCGAGCGGGCCGCAAGAGCGAGGTCGTCGATCTTGGCGCTGCCCGTGTAGTCGGCGACCAGGGCCGAGCCGTTGTTCTTCACGTCGATCGTGATCGAGCTCGGCAGCTTGTCGACTACACCGTCGATGGCGGTCTCGGTGCCGGCCGCAGACTGAGCAAGCGTCGCGTGCGCGGTGAGCTTGGTCGGCACGCTCGACTGCACGCCGACGGTGTACTGGGGCGTCGCGGAGTTCTGAAAGCGTAGTCCGACGTCGAACTTGGCCGGCGTGGGATTGAAGTTCAACGAGGCCGACATCGGGTCGGAGAGGACGCCGTTGGTCTTGGTTGCCATGGCCGCCGTGATGGCGGAGACCGGTCCGGGGTCGCGGAACTGCAGGTGGAAACCGGTGTCGATGTCACCGGCCAGCGCCCGCGTGATGCTCTTGAGCGAGAACGCCATCAGGTTGCCCGCGGCCAGCCGGGACGGGCGTCCGTCGAAGCCGATCGCGAACTGGCGGCTGGTGCCGAGGACGGAGAAGACCGCAAACACGTGGGCCGGGGCGTTGCGTCCGCCGAAGAGTCCGTCGACCCTGAACTGCAGTTGGGCGCCACCGCTGAGGTCGACACCGGGCAGGAGTGAGGCGACGACGTCGGGGATGTTGTCGCCGGTGTCGTCAGCCAGCACCGGAACGCCGAGTGGGGTCGGCAGTGAACACTTGCGCGCGACCGCCGCGGACTCGGTGCACACCCGGTACGTCACCGAATCGATGATTGTGCCGAGCAGACCGAAAATGTCGGACAGGGTCGGCAGGGAGCCGAGTCCAGGGATCAGCGGCTGGTCACTGGGCGTGTAGGTGACGCCGGCGTGGGCGCTGAGGAGTGGTGTCGCCGACGGCCCGGCGGACACGATCGCATCCGCGCCGACGTGCGTGACGGTGCCGATCTGCAGATCCGGGGTGATGCTGGGGACGCCGCTCGGAATTATGGCCCGGAGCCGAGCCAGGGCGTCGTCGAGCGGGGTCGATGGCGAGGCTGAGGTACTCGTGTTCGCCGCCAGCTTGTCGGCGTTGGTCCGACCCCGATCGAAGATCAAATTCGTCAGCAGGCCGCGCACCAATTGCGGATCACGGCCGGCGCCGAAGCCAGGATGGGTTTGTGCGAGTCGGACGACCAGTTGATCGACCAGGCAGGATTTGTCCGCCTCCGCGGCGTTTTGCGCGGGAATGGCGCCGGCCCCATTGAGGTATTTCGTCATGAATGCGTCGTCGTCCAGATGCACCGCCCATTCGGCAACGAATGCACCGACTTGGTCTTGGGAGATCGCCCCGCAGCCCGACACGTCCGTGGCGGCGTAGGCCGGCGCCGCAGCCCCTCCAGCACCGGCGATTGTGACGAGAACAGCGGCCGTGGCGGCCATGGCCGTCCACCGCCGCAGGCGCAGTTGGGCACGACGAAGCATGGGAATCTCCCTGACAAAGCCGGACTGACCGGCGGGTAAGTTGCGGGGACGATAGCGACTCAGTCGTTATGTGCGCGTCAGAATCTCGAGTTGCAACAATGTGGTATGGATCGATTCAGTGGTCCGTCAATTCGCCCGAACGGGCGGCCGATAACGACTATTTCCGACAATTGCCTAAACGGCCTTGGGCCTCAATAGGGCGTCAGTGGCGCGGGCCGAGTTCCCGGACGAAGTCGGCGAGTTGAGCGAGGTTGCGGCACTCGACCATGGGCACGATGCGGTCGAAGTCGCTCGCGCGCGAATCGCCGGTGTCCCACATGCCACGACGCTCCGGGTTGAGCCAGTAGGCGTGCTTGGCCTGTCCGGCCAGAGCCTCCAGTGTGGGCAGCGCGAGATCGCCGTAGTTCGACCGCGCGTCGCCGAGGATGAGCAGCGACGTCTTCGGCCCGATGGCATCCGGGAAGCGGTGCGCGAACAAGTCGAAGGCCCGGCCGTAATCGGTGCGTCCGAGCAGCCAGGTCACGTCGGCCTCGGCCGCGAGCCTGGTGACGGCCTCCACCACGTCCGATCCCGGCACGAAGAAGCGGGTGACCTCGTCCAACTCGTCGACGAATCCGAAGGCCCGCACCCGGGTGAACTGCTCGCGCAGCGCGTACACGAGCAGCAGGGTGAAGTGGGCGAAGGACGTCACCGATTCGCTGAGGTCGCAAATCACCACGAGGTCGGTCTTGTTCGGGCGCTTCGGCCGGTGATGTGTCTGCATCGGCACCCCGCCCGACGACAGCGAGCTGCGCATGGTCCGGCGGAAGTCGAGCGGCCCGCGCCGGCCGTGCCGCTGGTCGATGGTGAGCCGCGCCGCCAGGCGGCGAGCCAGCGGCTGGATCTCCCGGCGCAACGCAACGAGGTCGGTGCGGGTGGCCCCGAGGAAGGACACCCGCTCGATGCTGGGGCGCACCGACGTACGGGCCACGCTCTCGGCATCGGTGAGCTCGGCCAGCCGTCGGCGGACATCGGCGGCCACGCGCTCGTCGAACCGGGCGATCCGTTCGTTGATCATGGTGCGGGCGCGGCGCTCGGCCAGCCCACCGCGATCCCGCCCGGTCAGCACCTGATCCAGCAGAGCCGCCATCAGCGTCTGTGCCGACACGCGCTCCAGCACCGCCAGCCGCGACCATGACGACTGGCCCGGAGCGCGGCCGGCCACCGATCCGAAACTCGCGACGGCATCGCGGGCCAGCGCGTCCAGCCGCTGCTCGTCGCCATCGGCCAGATAGTCGCTGAGCTCGGCCCGGATCCGATCCCGCACCGGATCATCCAGCGGGCCCCGTGACGCTGCGGCCGGATCGCGCGGGCGCTCGTCGGTCACCGGCGGCGGCGTGATCGAATCCCCCGTCACCGACGGATAGAACAGCTCGAAGACCGTGTCAAACGTCGGCCGGTGCATCTGACGCTTCACGAGCGTGGCCGCGAGGGCGGCCCGCAGTTGCTCGCGATCGAGTAGCTCCACCGCTCCTATCGACCGGGCCGCGTCGAGTCCCTCGGCCACAGACACGGTCAGTCCCGCCTCGCGCAGCGCGGCGACGAAGGCGATCTGCCGGTCGAGGAGACTCACCTACTCAGCTACCGCCGGCAGGCCGAGTTCCTTGGCGGCGCGGACGTGGTCGGACACGTGCTTGAGCACGACGCCCAGCGTGCTCGCGATGGCGGCTTCGTCGAGCTCGCCGATTCCCAGCGCCAACAAGGTGCGGGCCCAGTCGATCGTCTCGGCGACGGACGGCGCCTTCTTCAACTCGAGGGTGCGCAGCGTGGCGGCAGTCCGGACGAGCTGATCGGCGAGATCGCTCTCGATCTCGGGCACCTGGGCCACGACGATCGCGCGCTCGCGCTCGGGCGAGGGGTAGTCCAGGTGCAGGTAGAGGCAGCGGCGCTTGAGGGCTTCGGAGAGCTCGCGGGTGGCGTTGGACGTGACGACGACGAACGGTCGGCGGGTGGCGGTGATCGTGCCCATCTCCGGAATGGTGACCTGGAAGTCGGAGAGCACTTCGAGCAGCAGGGCTTCGACCTCGATGTCGGTCTTGTCAGCCTCGTCGATCAGCAACACGGTGGGCTCGTCGCGGCGGATTGCGGTCAGCAGCGGGCGGGTGAGCAGGAACTCCTCGGTGAAGATGTCGTCGTGGGTCTGCTCCCAACTCGAGCGTCCCGCGTCGGCAGCGCTGGGGTCCGCGACACTCGCGTCCGCGACGCTGGCCTGGATCCGCAGCAGCTGCTTGCGGTAGTTCCACTCGTACAGGGCGCGCGCTTCGTCCAGCCCCTCGTAGCACTGCAGTCGCACCAACTCGGCGCCCGTGGCCGCCGCGACCGCCTTGGCCAGTTCGGTCTTGCCGACGCCGGCCGGGCCCTCGACCAGCAGCGGTCGCTGCAGCACCGCCGCGATGTAGACGGTCGTGGCCGTGGCGGTATCGGCGAGGTAGCGCACCTCAGCGAGTCGCTCGGCGACCTCGGCAGGAGAACTGAACACGCCTTCATCCTGCCCGAGACGCCGGCGGGCCGCCCCGTCGCGCCTGACCGGCGCTCAGATTGCCTTCTCGCGACCCGCCCAGCTGGCGTCGCGCAGCTTGCGCTTGTACAGCTTCCCGTTGTCGTCGCGGGGCAACTCGTCCATGTATTCGACGACCTTCGGGAGCTTGTACTTCGCCAACCGCGCGGCCGCGAACGTGCGGATCTCCTCCGTCAGCTCGTCGGACACGGCGACGCCGGACGCCGGCTGGATGACGGCCTTGATCGCCTCGCCCCACTGATCGTCCGGGATCCCGAAGACCGCGACGTCGGCGATCGCCGGGTGCATCACGAGCTCGCCCTCGATCTCGGCCGGGTAGACGTTCACTCCGCCGGAGATGATCATGTCGCTCTGGCGGTCAAGGAGGAAGAGGTAGCCATCGTCGTCGAGGTAGCCGATGTCGCCGACCGTGAACAGATCGCCGACGCGCGACTCCCGCGTCTTCTCCTCGCTCTTGTGGTACGCGAAGCTGGAGCCGCCCATCTGCATGTAGACGAGACCCGTCTGGTTCGACGGAACCTCGTTGCCGGCTTCGTCCAGGATCTTGATGACCGAGTACGTCCAGGCCCTACCGACCGAGCCGGGCTTCTTGAGCCACTCGTCGGCGAAGATCGTCGCGCCGCCGCCCTCCGTGGCCGCGTAGTACTCGATGATGACCGGGCCCCACCAGTCGAGCATCGCCCGCTTCACCTCGTTCGGGCACGGGGCCGCACCGTGGATCATCGCGCGCAGCGACGACACGTCGTACTTGGCGCGGACGTCCTCGGGCAGCGCGAGGAAGCGGGTGAATTGCGTCGGCACCATGTGGCTGTGCGTCACCCGGTGCAGCTCGATGAGGCGCAGCATCTCCTCGGCGTCGAAGCGGTCCATGAGCACGACCTTGTGGCCGAGCTGGATGGAGATTCCGACGAAGTTGAGCACCGCCGTGTGATACAGCGGCGACCCGCAGATGTGGACGTGGTTGTCGAACGGCTGGATGCGGAACATCGCGAAGAAGCCACTCGCGCCCAGCGGGACGTCGTCCGGGTTGGCGCCAGTCAGTGGACGCTTCACGCCCTTCGGCTTGCCGGTGGTGCCCGACGTGTAGACCATCGGGGCGCCCTGCGTGCGGTTCTCCGGCCGCCCGCGGTCGTCCTCGAGCTCGGCCAGCGGCCGGAAGCCGTCGATCGAGCCCACCGCGAAGCGGCGCTCATCATCGAGGCTCGCCGCGGCGATGCCGGCCGCTTCGGCGAAGCGCTCGTGAGCGACGAACGCCTTCGCGTCCGAGTCCTCGACGATGTAGGCGACCTCGGGGCCGGTCAGGTGCCAGTTGATGGGCACGATGTAGAGCCCGCACTCCATGGCTGCGAAGTACAGCGCCACCAGCTCGATCGTGTTCGGCAGCATGACCACCAGGCAGTCGCCGGCCTGCAGGCCGAGCTTCTGCAGGCCGCG
Organism: Jatrophihabitans sp.; assembly: GCA_025966255.1. Taxonomy (GTDB): domain Bacteria; phylum Actinomycetota; class Actinomycetes; order Mycobacteriales; family Jatrophihabitantaceae; genus Jatrophihabitans. The sequence goes on along the minus strand of JAOPVG010000075.1, from coordinate 454 downwards.
CCCATAACGATCGGCGAACGCAGCCAGCTCGCCGTAGCCGAGGTCCCGACCGTCGGGGTCGACGACGGCACTGAGGTCGGGCTGGTCACGGGCGATGTTCCACAGTCCGGTGTCGGCCACGGTAGGGCTCCTATTCGATCGAGGTCCCTAATCTAGAACGTGTATCACTTTGCCGACAAGCGGCAGGAGTCAGCACTTCGTAGCCACACGGCCGAGATCTTGTCCCCAATACGAGAACGTGTTTCACTTCGGATGTGGATGTACTGGAGCCGCTGAGCGCGCCCATCGAGCTGAGTTTCGACTACACCCGCTCGCTCGGGTCCACGCTGAGCACGTTCATGACCGGTCTGGCCGCGCGCCGGATCCTTGGCGTGCGCGGCTCGGACGGTCGCGTCTACGTGCCGCCGGTCGAGTACGACCCGGTCACCGGCGCGAAGGTCACCGAGTTCGTCGA
>JAOPVG010000228.1 GCA_025966255.1 Jatrophihabitans sp. | reverse complement strand
GCCCGCGGAGGCGGCGCCCGTCCGTCGGCTGATGAAGTACGAGGACTACACCGCCGGCGGGTTGATGACCTCGGAGCCGGTGATCATGTTGCCCGACGCCACCGTGGCCGAGGCCCTCGCCCGGGTGCGCAATCCGGAGCTCTCTCCCGCGGTGGCGGCCCAGGTCTACGTCGTGCGGCCACCCCAGGGCACGCCCACCGGTCGCTTCCTCGGCACTGCTCACATCCAGCGCCTGCTGCGGGAGCCGCCGTCGGCGCTCGTCAGCGGCGTCTGCGAGAAGAGTCCGGGCGCCTTGCGTCCGGACGCCTCGATCGGCGTCGTCACCCGGTACCTGGCCACGTACAACCTGGTCGCCGCCCCGGTCGTGGACGATCATGACCGGCTGCTCGGTGCCGTCTCGGTCGACGACGTGCTCGACCACCTGCTGCCCGAAGACTGGCGCGAGACGGACCGGGAGAGCGAGCCGGAGACCGGCGAAGGCACCGACTGGGTGGCGACCGATGGCTGACTCGCGCGCGCGGCTCGACCAGCCGCGCGTGGAGCGCCGGGGTCCCCGCCTGCGCTACGACGCGGAGGCGTTCGGCCGATCGACGGAGCGGATCGCCCGCTTCCTCGGCACCGGCCGCTACCTCGTCTACCAATCGGTCATGATCCTGGTCTGGGTACTGATCAACACGATTCCCGGGATCGTGCACTTCGACCCGTACACGTTCACCTTCCTGACCTTGATCCTTTCGCTCCAGGCCGCGTATGCCGCGCCATTGATCCTGCTCGCGCAGAACCGGCAGGACGACCGCGACCGCGTCAACCTGGAGGCCGACCGCAACGAAGCTCGCTCGGCCAAGGCCGACCTCGACTACCTCGCCCGGGAGATCGCGGCCATCCGGATGGCGCTCGGCGAGGTGGCGACGCGCGACTTCGTGCGGTCGGAACTCGCTCGGATCGAGGAGCGCTTCGAGGAGCGGTCAGAGGACGGGAAGTCCGAGAAGGCGGAGAAGAAGGAGCGCAAGAAACGCACCGAGGACGAGCAGCGTCAGACCTGACGCAGCAGGGCCGCCGTCGCCGCCGCGACCACCACCACGACCAGGAACGGCGCCCGTCGCCACACGGCCACGGCCCCGACGGCAAAGCCGGCCAGCCGCGGGCCGTCCAGCTCGATGTGCCGTCCGTTCGCAATCGCCTCGACAACGACCAGCGCGGCCAGCAGCGCCACGGGCAACAGCTCGACGACGTGCCGGATGCGCGGGTGGTCCATCACCCGGGCGGGCACGAGGTAGCCCGCGAGCTTGAGCAGGTAGCAGCCGACGATCGTCGCCAGCACGAGCACCCACAGCATCAGCCGCTCCGACGCAGGTCGGTGGCCAGCAGCAGCGCGGCGCAGGCCGCGAGGACGGGGACGCCCGGCGGCGTGACCGGGATCAGCGCCGCGGCGATCAGGGCGCCGGCCAGTGCGATCCGTTTCTCCAAGGCGCCCGATCGCAGCCGCGGCGCGAGCAGGGCGAGAAACGCCGCCGGGACGACCGCGTCCAGGCCGATGGCCGGCGGATCGACGACCGAGCCGACGAGGGCGCCGAGGAGCGTCGTGAGATTCCAGAACGTGAAGACGCCGGCGAACGTCCACCAGAACGCAACCCGCGACAGCTCGGGCTCGGGCTGCGCGACAGCCATCGCCGTCGATTCGTCGATGGTGCCCAGCGCCGCGACGAGCCGACGCACGCCGCGCACCCGCAGCAGTGGCGCCAGACGCATCGCGTACAGCGTGTTGCGCGAGCCGAGAAGCAGGCCACTCGCCAATGCCGCGGCCACCGTGCCGCCACCGGCGATCACGCCCACGACGGCAAACTGCGTGCCGCCGGTGAACGTGAACAGCGACAACAGGCAGGTTTGCACCACAGACAGCCCGGCCGACACGGATGCGGCGCCGAACGCGAATCCGTAGGCACCGACGGCGATGCCGACCCCGAGCGAGTCGCGAATGACCGTCCGCCTAGTCACCCTCGGCCTCGCTTCGCTGCGACCGACCGGAGGCGATACCCATGGTTCGCGCGCTGCGCTCGCTCACTCCGGCGGCGCGGAGAGGCGCCCCAGCAATCCACCGAGCACCTGCAGCTCGTCATCGGTGTAGTGGCTGAGCCAGTGGGCTCGAACGCCTTCGAGATGCACCGGAACCGCCTTGCGCAGCGCATCGAAGCCCTCGCGGGTCAGCACGGTGTAGGTCCCGCGGGCATCGTCGGGCGAGGGCGCGCGGCGAACCAGGCCCGCGGCCTGCAGCTTGTCGATCAGCCGGGTGAGTCCCGAGCGCGACAGCAGCACCCGGTCGGCGAGCTCAGCCATCCGGAGCTGACGGTCGGGCGCCTCGGCCAGTTGGAGCAGGACGTCGTACCACCCCAATTGCAGGCCGGCATCGGCCAGTTCACGCTCCAGGTCGCGCAGGACGGTGGCATGGGCGCGCAGAAACGAGCGCCAGATCCCGATGCGCCAGTCGGACGGCCTCAGGACAGCAGGGGGCGTAGACATCACGACGCCCGATCCTACGTACCATCGAAGTCGTGCCCCAGCCCTTAGAGTCTTCGATCCGCGCGGCGCTCGCCACGGTGAACGATCCGGAAATCGGCAAGCCGATCACCGAACTCGGCATGGTGGAGTCCGTCGCCGTGTCTGAGGACGGATCCGTGACGGTGGGTGTGCTGCTGACGGTCGCCGGCTGCCCGATGAAGGCGGAACTGACGCGCGGGGTCACCGAGGCCGTATCCCGTGTCGATGACGTCGCCCGGGTCAACGTCGAACTGGGCGTCATGAGCGACGCCCAGCGCGGCGAGCTGCGGCAGATGCTGCGCGGCGACGCACCCACCAACGAGATCCCGTTCGCCCAGCCCGGCTCCCGCACGCGGGTCTATGCGGTCGCGTCGGGCAAGGGCGGCGTGGGCAAGTCGTCCGTCACCGTCAACCTCGCCGTGGCCCTGGCCGCGAAGGGGCTGTCCGTCGGCGTCGTCGACGCGGACATCTACGGCTTCTCGGTGCCCCGAATGCTGGGCGTCACGGGCAAGCCCACACAGGTCGACCAGATGATCATGCCGCCGATCGCGCACGACGTGAAGGTCATCTCCATCGGCATGTTCACGCCGGGCAACACGGCCGTGGTGTGGCGCGGCCCAATGTTGCACCGCGCGCTGCAGCAGTTCCTCGCCGACGTGTTCTGGGGCGACCTCGACGTCTTGCTGATGGATCTGCCGCCCGGTACCGGAGACATCGCAATCTCGGTCGCGCAGCTCGTCCCCTCCGCCGAACTCCTCGTCGTCACCACTCCGCAGCTGGCCGCCCGCGAGGTCGCCGAGCGGGCCGGGTCAATTGCCCTGCAGACGCATCAGCAGATCGTCGGCGTCGTCGAGAACATGAGCTGGCTGGAGCTGCCCGACGGCAGCCGCATGGAGCTGTTCGGCGCCGGCGGTGGCCAGGCGGTCGCCGATTCACTGGCTGCCTCGACGGGTACCAAGGTGCCGCTCCTCGGCCAGATCCCGATAGATCAGACAGTGCGAGAGGGCGGTGACTCCGGCCTGCCTGTCATCCTGACCAACCCCGATTCGGCTGCGGCCGCAGCGATCGGGTCGATCGCTGACGCGCTCGCGCAGCGGCAGACAAGCCTGGTCGGCCGCTCACTCGGCCTGGCACCCGCCTCGCGCTGAAATACTGAAACGGTCAGGTGGCGTCGGGGTCGAACGGC
>JAOPVG010000046.1 GCA_025966255.1 Jatrophihabitans sp. | reverse complement strand
GACGCGCAGGCCCTTCTCATGAGCGACGCCGACGTCAAACTCGATGTCGGGCGCGAGCTCACCCGGGGTCTCGGCGCCGGCGCGCAGCCCGACGTCGGCCGCAAGGCCGCCGAGGACCACCGCGACGAGATCGAAGAGGTCCTCAAGGGGGCCGACATGGTCTTCGTGACCGCCGGCGAGGGCGGCGGCACCGGCACCGGCGGCGCGCCGGTGATCGCGAGCATCTCCCGCAAGCTGGGCGCGCTCACCATCGGCGTCGTCACGCGCCCGTTCAGCTTCGAGGGCAAGAAGCGCGCGTCGCAGGCCGACGAAGGCATCGAGCAGTTGCGGGCCGAGTGCGACACGCTGATCGTCATCCCGAACGACCGCCTCCTGCAGATCTCCGAGCAGAACGTCTCCGTGATGGACGCGTTCCGTAGCGCTGACCAGGTGCTGCTCTCCGGCGTCCAGGGCATCACCGACCTGATCACCACGCCCGGTCTGATCAACCTCGACTTCGCCGACGTCAAGAGCGTGATGAGCGGGGCCGGCTCGGCGCTGATGGGGATCGGCTCGGCCCGCGGCGACAACCGCGCCCGCCAGGCCGCCGAGATCGCGATCGCCAGCCCGCTGCTCGAAGCGAGCATGGAGGGTGCCCACGGCGTGCTGCTCTCGATCTACGGCGGGTCCGATCTCGGACTCTTCGAGATCAACGAGGCGGCCACTCTCGTGGCCGAGTCCGCGCACCCGGACGCGAACATCATCTTTGGTGCGGTCATCGACGACACCCTCGGCGACGAGGTCAAGGTGACCGTCATCGCCGCCGGTTTCGACTCCGGCCAGCTGCCGTACAAGAAGGTGGACATCCGGCGCGAGCCGACCGCGCCGACCCGCACCCCCACCCCGCCCGCTCCGGTCACCTACCCGTCTCCGCAACCGCGAGCGGCCGAGTCGGCCACGCAGTTCTCGGCGCCCGTCAGGAACGGCTCGCGGGCCTCGCTCGACCTCGACGACGAGTTGGACGTGCCGGACTTCCTGAAGTCCTGACCGCAGCCGGTCCCGGCTGCCGACCTGGCGAGACAGGAACTGTGATGGAGCCGCCCGACGACCATCGCGACGCCCGACTCGTGACCGCGCTCGGCTCGGTGCGGGCTCGCATCGCCGACGCCTGTGCGGCCGCCGGACGTGATCCTCAATCAGTCACGCTCATCGCGGTCACCAAGACCCGTCCCGCGAGCGACGTGGCGACGCTCGCTCGACTCGGCGTGCTGGACATCGGCGAGGCCCGTGACCAGGAAGCCCGCGCCAAGATCGCCGAACTCGCCGAGTTCCCCGGTGCGCCCATCGACCTGCGGTGGCATCTGGTCGGCCGGCTTCAGACCAACAAGGCGCGCAGCGTCGTCACCTACGCCCGGGCCGTCCACTCCCTCGACCGGCCCAAGCTGGCGCGGGCCCTGGCCGAGGCGGCGGCCGAGCGGCGGCCCGAGCCGCTCGAGGTGTTCGTGCAGGTGAGTCTCGACGGCGACCCCGAGCGCGGCGGGGTGGCCGAGGCCGAGTTGAGCGCGCTGGCCGAGGCGGTCGCGTCCCGGCCGCAGCTGCAGCTACGCGGGGTCATGGCCGTGGCGCCGATCGAGGCCGATGCCGAGGCGGCATTCGCAAAGCTGGCCGAGCTGGCCGCGCGAGTGCGCTCCGACCACCCCGGGGCCGACGCGATCTCGGCCGGGATGAGCGATGACCTCGAGGCCGCCGTGCGCAACGGCTCAACACACGTGCGTGTCGGATCGGCGTTGCTCGGCCGTCGCGCCCAGGTTTTCGGCTAGCGTCCCATCAAGGTCACAGGCCCCACAGGCCCCGTCAGTGTCACTTTAGGTTTCTGGAGGAGCAATGCCCGGAGCGATGCACCGAATGGGCGTCTATCTCGGGCTCGTCGAAGACGACGAGTACGCCGACGCCGACGGCTACGGGCCGACCCCGGAGCGCGCGCCGGCCCGGCGCGAGGATTACGCGGAGGCCCGCTACCCGCGGGAGAACCACCACGCCGACCTGGCGAACTACAGCCGGGAGTATCCGGACGACGCGCATGCGGCGCCGCCACCCTACGTTGACGAGTACGCGCCGACCTACCAGATCACCGCGCTGCACCCGCGCACGTACAACGAGGCCCGCACCATCGGCGAGCACTTCCGCAAGAGCACGCCGGTGATCATGAATCTGTCCGAGATGGACGACGCCGACGCCAAGCGTCTCGTGGACTTCGCGGCCGGGCTGACCTTCGGCCTGCATGGGCGGATCGAGCGGGTCACGGCCAAGGTCTTCCTGCTCAGCCCCCACAATGTGAGCGTCACGGCGCAGGACAAGGCGCGCATCGAGAATGGCTTCTTCAACCAGTCGTGAATGTCACCGAACGGCGGCCTGGCACCATTGACGGTGCCGGGCCGTTGTCATGGTTGGAAACGGTGCACGACCGGGTCATAACGAACGAGAGGAATTCCGATGGCGCTGTTGATGGGCGTCGTTGGCTATGCGCTCTGGGTGTACATCCTGCTGATCCTTGCCCGCATCGTCCTCGAGTGGACGCGTCAGTTCGCCCGCAAGTGGCGGCCGGCCGGAGCAGCTGCTGTCGGCATGGAGATCGTCTACACCGCCACCGATCCGCCCATTCGACTGCTGCGACGATTGGTGCCGCCGCTCCAGCTGGGTACTGTAAGGCTCGACTTGAGCGTCATCATCCTGCTCATCGTGCTTATTGCGCTGCGTGTGGTTGCTCTGACGTTCGTGTAGCCCGTTCCCTAGGATCGACCCACAGCCCGCACCGCCCCCACGCACGTACCGCATCACGACCCGCCGGCGCGACCGGCTGGCGACGAGCACATGAGGTGACCGAATGCCGTTGACACCAGCTGAAGTCCACAACGTCGCCTTCAAGAAGCCGCCGATCGGCAAGCGCGGATACGACGAGGAAGAGGTGGATGCCTTCCTCGACATCGTCGAGGTCGAGCTGTCCCGCCTGATCGAGGAGAACAACGACCTGCGGTCGCGCCTCGGCTCGGGCCAGCCCGCCCCCGCGGCCGCCGCCGCGTCCGGTGCCGACCCGGCCGAGCTCGCGGCGGTCCGCGACGAGAACGGGCGCCTGCAGGGCCGGATCAGCGAGCTGGAGCGCACCCTGAGCCAGGGCAAGAACGGTGCCCAGCAGCAGGTCGTGCAGCTGCAGCAGCAGCTGGCCCAGACCGAACAGCAGCTCAACGAGAACCGGCTTCACCTCGAGCAGGCGCAGAACCAGCTGGCCGAGGCGCAGCAGGCGGGCGCGGCGAACCTGTCCAAGGACTCCGCCGCTCCGAGCACGTCCGACCACCACCTGCAGGCCGTCCAGATGCTGGCGCTGGCCCAGCAGACCGCCGACCAGCACCTGTCCCAGTCCAAGGCCGAGGCCGAGCGGCTGGTGACCGAGGCCCAGGCGAACGCGCAGGCAACGGTCGCCGACGCGAACGACAAGTCCACCCGGCAGCTGGCCGACGCCGAGAACCGGGCCAAGGCGCTCGGCGACGAGAGCGCCGCTCGCGCCGCGCAGTCCATCCAGGACGCCGAGCAGCGCGCAGCGACGATCACGGCCCAGTTCGAACAGCGCAAGGCTGCCCTGGAGCGGCGGGTCGAGGAACTGCGGACCTTCGAGCGGGAGTACCGCACGCGGCTCAAGAGCTACCTCGAGTCCCAGTTGCGCGACCTCGACGCCAGCGGAAAGTCTGAGCCGGCAACACCGAACAGCGATTACGCCGACGTGCAGCAGGGCTGAGCGAGCATCGAGACAGGGCATCGACGAGGTGCGCGGCCGGTGCACTTCGAGTTCGCCGGCATTTCCGGCAACGCCGCATCCCGGCCACTTGTGGGAGTGACTGACGATGGTGCTGATCGTGCTGCTGGTCGCAGCGGCCGTGTTCGTGATTCTGGGCGTGGTCATGGCCAGCGTTGCGTGGCTCATCGCGTCATTGATCGCCAGTGTCCTGGCGGCGGGATTGCTGATCCGTTCGTACGTGAACGTGAAGCAGCGCCGTTCGGGGTCGGTCGACGGCGCCGCGAAGGCTGACCGTTCCGCGGCCGCTCCCGCCGCGGCTACGTCGTCCGGGATGCCCTCGGGCGGCCCCGTCTACCCGGCCTCCGCGGCGCCCGCCGGCGATCCGTCCGATCCCGACGTCCTCGTCATCGACGGCATGCCCGACTACCACGAGGCCGAGTGCTCGCGCCTGTCCGGTATCGAGGGCGTCGCCGCGATCCCGCTGTCCCAGGCGCTCGAGGACGGCTTCTCGCCGTGCCCCCGCTGCTCGCCGCCCACCGAGCTCCCGGCTGTCGTCGAGCCCGCTCCCGTGGTGGCGTCCGCCGCCCGGGCCGACGTGTGGGTCGCCGATGGCCACCCCGAGTACCACGAGCTCGGTTGCAGCCGCCTTGTCGGTCTGGAGGGTGAGGCCATCCCGTTTGCCCAGGCCGTCGAGGACGGGTTCGTGCCGTGCTCGGTGTGCGAGCCGATCACGGCGGCGCCGGACGCAGTGCCGGTGGCGGCGTCCGGCGGCGGACCGGTGTCGTTGGCGAAGGCCGCTGCGGCGCCGGAACTTCAGCTGGTGTGGGTCGCCGACGGCTTCCCGGAGTACCACGTGGAGATGTGCGGGGAACTGGACGGCGTCGAGTCCGAGCCCGTCCCGTACGAGCAGGCCGTCGGGGACGGCTTCCAGCCGTGCGTCGTCTGCAATCCCGATGCAGTCTTCGCGGCGGCCGCACTGCCGGCACCGGCGGCCGCCGGCGCCGGGCCGCACCAGGTGTGGGTCGTCGACGGCTTCCCCGAATTC
>JAOPVG010000038.1 GCA_025966255.1 Jatrophihabitans sp. | reverse complement strand
CGTCGTAGAGCTGCTTGAAGATCGTCTGGACGGCCCGCGACAGCCCTTCGTCCAGGGTGAACCGCTCGCGGGACCAGTCGACGCCGTCGCCGAGGCGGCGCATCTGGCCGAGGATCTGACCGCCGTAGCGCTGCTTCCACTCCCACGCCTTGGCGACGAATTCGTCGCGGTCGTAGTCGAACCGGCTCTTGCCCTCCGTCTCGGCGAGGTGCCGTTCGACCAGCGTCTGCACGCCGATGCTGGCGTGGTCCATACCGGGCAACCACAGCGTGTCGAAGCCGCGCATGCGGGCGCGGCGGGTGATCGCGTCCATCATCGACTGCTCCAGGGCGTGCCCCAGGTGCAGGTTGCCGGTGACGTTCGGCGGCGGGATCACCATCGAGAACGGCGGCTTGCCGCTGTCCGGATTCGCCGTGAAGTAACCGCGCTCGACCCACCGCTCGTAGAGCGGCGCCTCTACGTCGGCCGGCACGTAATGGGTCGGCAGACTCCGGGCGGGCTCGTGCGGGGTTGCGGTCACCGTTGGATTCTATGAAGCAGTCCAATGCCGCCGGGCGGCGGTCAGCTTCGCGTGACGCCCACGGGCTCACGATCGAGCCAGGCCGCGAAGGCGTCGAACGCGAATGGCCGACCCAGGAAGTCGCTGACGAGCTCAGCGGCGTCCTTGCTGCCACCCGGTGCGAGGACGCGGTCGCGGTAGCGGTGCGCGACGGCCGGGTCGAACAGATCGGCCGGATCGAAGGCGGAGAACAGATCCTTCGCGATCACCAGGCTCCAGAGATAGGTGTAGTACGCCGATGTGTACCCGGCGAGGTGACCGAAGGATGCGTGGAAGTGCGTGTCGTCGAGGTACTCGGTGACGTCGTAGACGCCCTGCAGATCGCGCACGCGGGCGGTGAGATCGGCCGGCCGATCGCGGTGCAGCTCGTAGGACACCGCGGTGTAGAAGACCTGATTGCGCACGAACAGGCCCTTGCCGAAGTCCTTGGCCGCGCTCATCCGGTCGACGAGATCGCGCGGGATGGGCGTGCCATCGGCGTCCACGGCAAAGGTCTGCAGGATGTCGGCGTCCCAGGCCCACTCTTCGAGCATCTGCGACGGTGCCTCCACGAAGTCCCACTCCGTGGCCACGCCCGAGAACCGGGCCCAGCGTTGCTGCCCACCGAGAATGTGGTGCACGAGGTGGCCGAACTCATGGAACAGCGTCACCACGTTCCCGTGCTCCATCAGTCCGCGCGGGAAGTTGCACACGAGCACGCCCTCGGGCAGTTGCCGGCCGGCGATGCCGGCGACGAGATCGAACTGGGCGGCGTGCTTGAACTTGCCCTCGCGCGGGTGCAGGTCGAGGTAGATGCGGCCCTTGAGCTCACCGTCGGCGAGCACGTCGTAGGCGGTGACGTCCTCGTGCCACACCGGCGCGTCGACGACCTCGCGGTACTCGACGCCGAAGAGCCGGCTGGTGACGTCGAGCAGGCCCCTGCGCACCCGCCCGAAGTCGAAGTAGCGGCGTACCTCCTGGGCGTCGACGTCGAAGTTCTCCCGCCGCACCAGCTCGCTGTAGTAGGACAGGTTGCTGGCGTCGAGGGCGGTGGCGGCCGGCTCGTCCTGGCGGCGGCGCTCGAGCAGCACGTCGCGGTCGCGCCGTCCGGACGGTTCGGCGGCGTCGGCCAGGCGCTCGATGAATTCGGCGATGGCGGTCGACGTGCCCACCATCTTCACGTCGGCGTCGTAGGCGGGCCAGCCGTCATAGCCGAGTAACCGGGCCTTCTCGTCGCGCAGGTCGAACATCTCGTGGAGGACGGCGTCGTTCACCGGCCAGCCCCGGTTGAGGAATTCGAGGGTGAGCTCGCGGCGGGCGGTTGCGTCGCGAGCGAAGGTGCGGAACGGCATGTAGTCGGGGTAGTCGGTGGTGATTGTGACCAGTCCGTCGGCGTCGACCGGATGCCCCTCGATGAAGTCGGCGGGCAGGCCGCCCAATGCATCCGGCGCGACCCGGATCGAGCGGACGTCGTCGCGGATCACCCGGGCGAAGTCCTGGTCGAGCACCGTGAGCCGTTCGGAGATCTCGCGCAGCCGCTCGCTCTCGGCTTCGGTGCGATCGACGCCGGCCCGGCGGAAGTCGCGCAGCACGTGTTCGCGCAGCCGGGCGGCGTCGGCATCCAGGCCCGTCTCCTCGGTGGCGGCGAGCACGTCGTAGAGCTCGGGGTCGAGGTCACGCTCGGTGAGCGCCTTGGCGACCTGTTGGGCGCGGTCCTCGGCGAGCGAGCGCACGGCTTCGTCGGGATGCACTTCATTGAGCAGCCCGGCGACCGAGTCGGCACCGCGCAGCGCAATGTCGGCGTCGTTCCAGAGCGTGAGGACCTCGTCGGTGGACCGCACGGTGCCGTCCTTGAGCCGGTCGAGGATCTCCTGCGCGGTGGCCAGGTGGCCGTCGACCCGGCCGGCGAGCCAGTCGTGCCACCCGGGGGCGTCGGCGGGCAGGGTCAATGGGGCGATGCTCTCGGTCACGACCTTGACCCTACGTGTCCGCGCCTGCGCGTTTCCGCTCGACGATCGGGAACACGAGCGCCCGGCGGATGGGTCAGGCCGACTTTTCGCGGCGCTCGCGCTTGGGCGCCTCACGCGGGACGAGCGTCGGGTACACGTGGTCGAGGACGGTCTCGCGGGTGATGACGACACGGGCGACGTCGTCGCGCGAGGGCACCTCGTACATCACCGAGAGCAGCACTTCCTCCATGATCGCGCGCAGGCCACGAGCACCCGTGCCGCGCATCA
>JAOPVG010000036.1 GCA_025966255.1 Jatrophihabitans sp. | reverse complement strand
CCGCCCCGAACCGATCCTGTAGCCGCTCGCATGGACGACATCGAGTTCGTCGAGTCGGACGGGAAGGAACCGTCCGAGGACGAACTGCTCGATGTCGGTGCGCAGCCCACTCTGACCCGGCGCCTCGTGGTGCTCGCGCTGGTTGCCGTCGCCGCGGCCGGAATCGCGGTCGCGATCATCAGCCAGGACGACTCGAAGCCGCAGGCCGCACCGACCAGTCCCGCGCAATCGGGCCCGTCGTCCACGCCCGCTCCCGGCCAGGACCTCATCACCTCAGCGCCGATGGTCATCGAAGCTCTGATCCCGGCGCCGGGGCGGCTCAGCTTCTACGCGATCTCCGACGGCCGGGTCGTCGCGCTGGACCTCAACGGCACGCCCCGCGCCGCCAGCCGCGCGGTACATACCGCGCCGGTGGAAGGATCCGCACGGACCCTGGCCTTCGACCCGGTCACCTCGCTGGTCTGGGCGATCCCGATCGGCAACGACGTGGTCGGCACGCTAGAGGGGTACGACGCCGCCAACCTGCGTCAAGTCGTGCGGCTGAGCCTGCCCGACGTCGTCGATCACGCGGCGGTGCTGGATGGCCAGCTCTACCTGATGACCCGCTCCGGACGGTTGTTGCGCACCCAGCGGGACGGCCGGGGGCTCGAGACGGTGACCCGCATATCCGGCAGCGTCGGAGCGGTGGCGGCCGACCCGCAGCGCCATCGCCTGCTCCTGCTGCTCTTCGATCGCCAGATGTTGATGCGGACCTGGTCGCCGAGCGGCGACCCCAGCGTGAGCGCCCACCTGCCGTTCGCGAAGGGTGACGTGACCGTGGTCGACGGCGCGATCTGGGCGGGTGGGTTCGCGTCTCGCGGCGCCGTGCTGGTGAAGGTCGACCCACGCACCTTGCACGCCGGTCATCCCGTTGCCGTGTCGGCGCAGCTCGGCCCGGGTGCACTTCTCGCCGGCGGCGGAGAGGGCATCCTGTTCGTCCGCAGCGGCAGCATCGATGAGCCCCTGTGGTGCCTGGAAGCGACCACCGGCGCCGTCGAGGAACGGTGGAGCGGGCTCCCCGGTACTGTCGCGTTGACGGGGGGCGCTGGTCTGATCGCGCCGCCGCTCGGCGACGTCCGCGTCCTCAACATGACGTCGTGCGGCCGCTGACCGACCGGTTGACCGGCGACTAGGGCACTCTGGTCCGAGTGGAGCACGGCGGGAGCACTGTGGTGAGTGTGGATGTGCAGGCGGACGACGGGGAGTCCGAGCTGCTCGATGTCCGGCCGCGGTGGGTGTCACCTCGGTGGCTGGTCCGGGGCGCCGGCGGAATCGCTGCGGCCGGCGCGCTGGCCACGGTCGTGACGGCTGCTCTCACGCCGCCGGCCGAGTCGGGCCACGGGTCATATCGCCTGCCGACCCCACCGGCGCACCAGGTGCAGCTGTACCAGCCGCTGCGCGGCCACTACCTGCTCTGAGCGAGCATCGCCCGCCGGGAGCGGCCGCGGTGGGCTCGGCACCGAGGGTCTGGGCAACGGCATCAGGGCAACGAGATCAGCCGGAGACGTCATGCGCTCGATCAGGCAACGGTTGCCGGCTGGGCGCGCGGCCGGCCAGCCGGTCCGGGCGGCCGACGTTCCAGTAGCCCTTGACGAAGATCGCGTCATGGGCGATGCCGCGTCCCTCGAGCACCGCGCGCAGCGCGACCATGGCCCGGCTCTCGCCCATCAGGTACCCGCGCCCGGGGAGGCCGGCGAGGCCGGCGAGGTCCAGGTCCTCGAGTGCGGCCGCCAGCAGGTCCGGCCCGCCGGCCGATGCGGTGCCGCGGTGCAGCCAGTGGACGTCGGCGTGGTCGACGGGCAGGTGATCGGATTCGTCCCCGACCTCGATGAGGGCGAGCGCCGGTTCGTCGACAGGCAGCGCCGCGCTGATCGCCGCGATCGCGGGCAGCGCGGACTCGTCCCCGACCAGTAGGTGCCACGGGGCCGGGCGAAGTTCCAGCTTGCCGCGCGGGCCCTGGAACTCGACCTCATCGCCGGGCCGGGCCGTCGCCCCCCAGTGCGAGCCCGGACCCGAGCCGTGGAGCAGCACGTCGAGATCGAGCTCGCCGGCGTCGGGACGCGCGTGCCGGATCGTGTACCGGCGTTTGACCCGTCGCCCGGACGGCTCGCGCAGCAGAAGTTCGACGTCCTGCGCGGGACGCAACTCGATGCCGCGCATCGACTCGGTGCGCAGCGTGATCCGGCGCATCCGCGGCGTCAAATCCACCGCGGCGACGACCTTGGCGGGATGCGTCGGCGAACGGCGGACGAGAGGGGCAGTCACAGTTCCCCGACCCTAGCGATCGCCTCGTCCCGGCCGGCGAATACGGTCAGTACACCGCTACCAAGGAGAGGCTAGATGACCATCGCACTGACCAAGGTCGCCTACACAACTGCCGCCACCGCGAAGGGCGGCCGCGAAGGGCACGTCACCAGCGCCGACGGAGTACTCGACCTGGACACCGGGAAGCCCGGCTCCGATACGCCGAAGGCCAACCCCGAGACGCTGTTCGCAGCTGGATACGCCGCGTGCTTCCAGGGCGCCCTGGCCAACCGCGCGAAGACGAAGGGGATCGACACCTCCGACTCCACCGTCACCGCCGAGGTGTCCTTCGGCCCGGCCGACGACGGCGGCTTTGGCCTCTCCGTTGAGTTGATCGTCGAGATCCCGGGCGTCGACCCGGCGACCACCCGCGAACTGCTCGAGCTCGCCCACGGCTTCTGCCCGTACTCCAAGGCCACCCGCGGCAACATCGACGTGACCCTGACCGTGGCGTAGGTGAGTCACCACCAGTAAGGGAAGTACGGCGCTACTGGCGCGTAACAGCGCATGATGGCCCTGTGGCTATCAGCGTGTTCGACCTGTTCTCCATCGGGATGGGCCCCTCGTCCTCGCACACCGTCGGTCCGATGCGGGCCGCCCGCACCTTCGCGCAGGGCCTCGCCGACGACGGAGTGCTCGACGCGGTGACGCGCGTGCGGGTCGAGCTGTTCGGCTCGCTCGGCGCCACCGGCCATGGCCACGGCAGCGACCGCGCCGTCATGCTCGGGCTCGAGGGCGAGCACCCGGAAACCGTCGACACCACCACCGTCCCGGCGCGGGCCGCCGCGGTGCGCGAGAGCGGCCGCATCGAGTTGCTCGGCAAGCACTCGGTGGCGCTCGTCGACGACGACCTCGTGCTGCACCGCCGCCAGAGCCTGCCGTTCCACCCCAACGGGATGCGGTTCTTCGCCTTCGACGATTCGGACGAGCTGCTGCGGGAACGGACGTACTACTCGGTGGGCGGCGGCTTCGTCGTGGACGAGGAGGCGGCGGGGGCCGACCGGATAAAGGCCGACGACACCGCGCTGGCCTATCCGTTCCTCAGTGGCGCGGAACTCCTGCAACGCTGCGCCGAGACCGGCTTGCCGGTCAGCGGCGTGATGCTAGCCAACGAGCAGGCCTGGCGCACCGAAGCCGAGATCCGCGCCGGTCTGCTCGAGATCTGGGCCGTGATGATGCAGTGCGTCCAGAACGGCTGGACGAACCCGGGCACCCTGCCCGGCGGCCTGAAGGTCCGCCGGCGCGCGCCCGAGCTCTACCAACGCCTGTGCGATGAGCCCTTCGCCATGGATCCGCTGCGCGTCCTGGACTGGGTGGACCTGTTCGCGTTGGCCGTGAACGAGGAGAACGCCGCCGGGGGACGCGTGGTGACGGCCCCGACGAACGGCGCCGCCGGCGTTCTCCCTGCGGTGCTGCACTACTACATGCGCTTCGTCCCAGGTGCGACCGAGGACGGCGTCGTCCGGTTCCTGCTGTGCGCGGCCGCGATCGGCGTGCTCTACAAGGAGAACGCGTCCATCTCCGGCGCCGAGGTGGGCTGCCAGGGCGAGGTGGGTTCGGCCTGCTCGATGGCCGCCGGCGCACTGTGCGAGGTGCTCGGCGGCACTCCCGAACAGGTCGAGAACGCCGCCGAGATCGGGATGGAGCACAACCTCGGGTTGACCTGCGATCCGGTGGGCGGGCTCGTCCAGGTGCCGTGCATTGAACGCAACGCCATGGCCGCGGTGAAGGCGATCAACGCCGCCCGGATTGCGCTGCGCGGCGACGGTCAGCACATCGTCAGCCTGGACAAGGTGATCAAGACGATGCGCGAGACCGGCGCCGACATGAAGGTCAAGTACAAGGAGACTGCGCGCGGCGGGCTCGCCGTCAACGTCATCGAGTGCTAGCCCGCCTCCCCGGACCTAACCCTTGTCGCGTTCCAGCGACTCTGCCGGTCCCGCTGTTGCCATGGCTTACAGCGCACCGGCCCTAGGCGGCGGCGACCTCAAGGGGTGGCGCCGTCGGCAGGTCCTTCTTTGTCACGTTGATCAGGAAGATCGCCGAGAGCAGCGCAACCCCGCCGAACACTGCGCCGGTGAGGAATCCCTGCCCGGACGCGTGCGCCAGCAGATCATGGCTGAAGCCTCGGTACGGCCCGCTGAAGAACTTTGCCGCTGCCGCCTGCTGATCGGCCGGCAGCCCGTTGACGAATTTCTGGATGTCCGCCCCCTGCAGCCCGCTCTGGTGCGCGCCCAATTCGCCGCCGAGAGCACCCCGTAACTGCGGGTCGGTAACCTTGCCGAGCAGCGTCGGGGCGTGATCGCCGGCGTAGTTCGCGGCAGCCGTGCCGAACACCGTCGTCATCACCGAGAGCCCGAGCGCACCACCGACCTGCTGCCCGACGTTGAGCAGCGCGGACGCCAGACCCGCATCGGTGTTCGCCACCTGGGAGACGGCCACCGAGGTCAGCGGGACGAACAGGCAGCCCATGCCGACCGCCAGCATCAGCATGCCGGGCAGCAACTTGTCGAGGTAGCCCGAACTGGAGTCCACCGTCGAGAACCACAGGAGCGACCCGGTTAGCAGCGCCGTGCCGGCGATCATGATCGGCTTCGGCCCGACGCGGCCGAGGAACTTCGCGACGACCTGCGACGTGATGCCGATCATCAGCGCGACGGGCAGGAACGAGACCCCGGTCTTGAGGGGGCCGTACTCGCGCACGCCCTGCACGAAGAAGGTGACGAAGTAGAACATCCCGAACATCCCGCCGCCGACCACGAACATGATGATGTACGCGCCACTGCGGTTGCGGTTCTCGAATATTCGCATCGGCATCATCGGGTCGGGCGTCCCGAAGGCCTCGTAGAGGACGAAGCTCACGAGCAGCACGATCGCCGCGCCGAACACGGTGTACGTCTGGGTATTGGCCCACCCGGAGTGCGCGACGTGGATGAACCCGTACACCGTCGCCACCATGCCGGCGACCGAGAGCAGCGCACCGACGAAGTCGAACCGACCCTGCAGCCGCTCGGACTCGTGGAGGTAGAGGAAGGCGCCGACGATCAGGACGATGCCGATGGGCACGTTGACGAACAACACCCAGCGCCAGCTGAAGTAGTTGGTGAGGATACCGCCGAGCAGCAGCCCCAACGCGGCGCCGGCACCGGATACCGCGGCGTAGACCGCGATCGCACGAGTGCGTGCTTCACCCTCTTCGAACTCGGTCGTGATCAGCGACAGCGCGGTGGGGGAGGCGATGGCACCGCCGATGCCCTGGATGGCTCGCCCGGCGAGGAGGAGCGGGAAGTTGGCCGCGACGCCGGCGGCGAAGCTGCCGACGGTGAAGAGGGTGAGCCCGAGGGCGAACATGCGCCGCCGGCCCAGGATGTCGCCCATCCGGCCGCCGAGCAGAAGCAGGCCGCCGAACGCGAGGGCGTAGGAGTTGAGCGCCCACGTCATGTCGGTCTGGCTCTTGTCGAAGTACTGGCCCATCGATGGCAGCGCGATGTTCACGATCGTGCTGTCGAGCACCACCATCATCTGCGCACCCGCGATGACGAGCAGCACCAGCGCCGGGTGGGCGTGGCGCCGGGCGCCACCGGCTGGAGCGGACTTGGTTCCGCCCGCGGGTTTGGTCTCGGTCACGAGAAGCTCCGTTCGAGTCGTTCTTCCTGCCAGGGTCCCAGCGGGATCAACCGCTTTAGTGGACGATGGCGTTCACTATTGAGGTACCGTAGAGCTTGCAGATAAGGAACGCAACCGTGCACTATCGTTGAGTTCGCAATTGAACTGAGGTACTTCTCAGAGCATGGACGAAGGGTCCGACAGAACGTGACCGCTACGGGAACGGCGCAGGCCGACGAGCCGAACGTCCAGCAGCGCCGGCGCGGCGCCGCGCTCGAGGATGCAATTCGCGAGGCGGCCTACGCCGAGCTGACCGAGGTCGGTTACACCGCGTTCAGCGTCGAGGCGGTGGCCGCGCGGGCCCGCACCGGCAAGGCCAGCATCTACCGGCGCTGGCCGACCAAGCAGGAACTCGTGCTCGACGCGCTACTGGTCACGCTCCCCACGGCCGAGCAATGCGGGATCGGTGTGACGCTCGACGACTCGGTGACGACCGTCCAGGCGCTGCACCAGGTCGCCCGCGCCATCGCGCGCGTGATCACCAGCCCGGCGGGCGACGCCATGCGGGCCATCAAGTGCGAGGCCGCCATCGATCCCGCACTCGCCCAGCTCGTCGATGCGCGGTTCCAGGCGCCGCGCCGCGAGGCGCTGCTGGCACTCCTGCGCCGCGGAGTCGAGCGCGGCGAGGTCCGGCCCGGCGCCGCCACCCAGCTCGTCGCCGACGTCGTTCCCGCCGTGCTCACCCATCGCGTGATCCTGCAGCGCGAGCCGCTCACCGAGCAGGACATCACAGCGATCATCGAGCAGATCTTCATCCCGCTCGTCGAGGTGCGCTGACGGCCCGCCGCGTTCCGGCTGTAGGGTGCGAACGCTCACGAAGCCGCCCAGAATGGACACCACCGTGCCCCCTCGCGCCCTCGCCGCTACGTCCGACTCGACCACCGATCCCGCTCGCAACGCGCGCACGGTCAGCCGCCGCGCTCTGCTCGCGGGCGCGGTTGTGGGCGGTGCCGGCGCCGCGTTCCTCGGCGCCGCGAGCGCTGACGCCAAGCCGACCGGCCAGCCCGACCAGCCCGACACCGCGCGGCTCACCGTTCTGGGCAGCACGGACCTGCACGGGCACGTCTACAACTGGGACTACTACAAGGACACCGAGTACGACGACGCGGCGCACAACGACGTCGGTGTCGCGAAGATCGCGACCCTGGTCAAGGCCATGCGGGTCGAGCGTGGATTCTCGAACACCCTCACGCTCGATGCCGGCGACACCATCCAAGGCACGCCGCTGACCTACTACTACGCCGCGGTCGACCCGATCACCGGCGGCAACGCGCCCAAGCACCCGATGGCCGTCGCGATGAACGCGATCGGCTACGACGCGGCCTGCCTCGGCAACCACGAGTTCAACTACGGCGTCGCGCTGCTGCGCAAGTTCCAATCGCAACTGCACCACCCCCTGCTCGGCGCCAATGCCCTCGAGTGGAACAGCCAGCGGCCGGCCTTCGACCCGTACGTAATCAAGCGGGTGCGCGTGCACGACTGCCGCAAGCACGGCCACCAACCGCGTGCGGAATGCACGGTCAAGGTCGGCATAGTCGGCTTCGTGACGCCCGGCTGCGCCATCTGGGACAAGGCCAATCTCGAGGGCAAGATCAGCTTCACCGGGATCGTCGAGCAGGCCAAGAAGGTCATCCCGCAGGTGAAGCGCGCGGGCGCGGACATCGTCGTCGTGTCCTGCCACTCGGGTGCCGACACGTCCTCGTCCTACGGCGACGCGCTGCCGTGGCCCGAGAACGCCTCCACCCTGCTCGCGCAGCAGGTGCCGGACATCGACGCGATCCTGGTCGGGCACGCGCACGTCGAGATCCCGCAGCGCTTCGTCGTGAATGAGAAGTCGGGCAAGGACGTCCTGCTCTGCGAGCCCTACTACTGGGGCATGCGGCTGGCCGTGATGGATCTCGACCTGGTGCACGGCCGCTACGGCTGGCAGGTTTCGGCGGCATCGTCGACGCTGCTCAACTCGAACACAGTGGTCGCCGACCAGCGCGTCCTCGACCTCACCGCGGCTGCGCACCAGAAGGTTCGCACCTACGTCAACAGCGTCATCGGCACGGCCACCACTGCCATGAGCGCGGCGACCTCGCGTTACGAGGACACGCCGGCGATGGACTTCATCAACTACGTCCAGGCCGAGGCCGTGAAGGCAGCGAGCGGCACGACCCTGCCCGTCCTGTCGATCGCGGCACCGTTCAACCGGCTCGCCGCGATCCCGGCCGGCGACGTGACCGTGCGCGACATCGCCGGGCTCTACATCTTCGACAACACGTTGCTGGGCATCCAGTTCACCGGCGCGCAGGTGCGGTCCTACCTCGAGTTCTCAGCGACGTACTTCAAGCAGGTCAGCGGCCCCGGCCCGTTCGCGGCCGCCGAGGTCACCAACGCGGTCACGCCGAATGCGCCGAACGGAACGCCCGACTACAACTACGACATCATGGGCGGCTTCGACGCTCCACTCGCCTACGACATCGACATCAGCAAGCCGGCTGGGTCGCGGATCGCCAACCTGACCTATGGCGGTGCCGCCGTCGACGCCGCCGACCAGTTCGTGATCGCGATCAACAACTACCGGCAGTCCGGTGGTGGCAATTTCCCGGGCGTCACGACGGCGCCGGTCGTCTACAACGCGCAGGTGCCCATCACCCAGCTGCTCATCCAGTGGGTCACCGACCACAAGACCGTCGATCCGAGCGTCTTCGCGAGTCCGGACTGGCGCCTGGTCTCGGGCGGCCAGCCGGTCACGATCACGGGGTAGCACGGCAATTGAGGACCTTTCGCACGGACCTTGTAGGCTCATCCGCTGGTGGCTGCGCACGTCTTCCGGCCGCTTGGAGGCTTCGCCTAGTCAGGTCTATGGCGCCGCACTGCTAATGCGGTTTGGGTCTAAAGCCCATCCCGGGTTCGAATCCCGGAGCCTCCGCCGACGGCCCGATTGGGCCGTCATGGGTCAGCCGCTAGACTGGCCCGTCGGTACCAAAGCGCCCGTAGCTCAACGGATAGAGCACTTGACTACGGATCAAGAGGTTGCAGGTTCGAGTCCTGCCGGGCGCACAAAATCACCCCGAGAATCACCGGCGTCGATGCCGGGCGAGTACCAAACGCCGACGATCGAGGATCGCGTCATCGACGTACAGAAGAAGACACCAGCGCCCTCAACCAGATCGGCGTCGGTGCGGGCCGGCAGCGAAGCGTGAATCGGCCGCCACGATCGCCATCCAGGAGTGCGGCGAACACCGACGGCGCGTCGAAGCGCGGCAAGCACAGCCAGTCGATGTCGCCGTTGGTCGCGACCAACGCCGCGGTATGCAGATCCCCGATTACCCCGTGATCCTCGATCGCAGCTTGCGCCCGCGCACCGGGAGCGCTCCCGACCATCATCGGCGGTCCCCTGTCTGCTGCGAAGCTCGGTGAACGCGTCCGGCGGACCGCCCGCCTCCCTCGCGGCCCGACTCACCTCCCAGCACCGCAGCCATCATGACCGCTGATCAGCGAACCCGGCAAGATCTGGGACCTTCAGCGCATTGCCAGGTCGTTGCCCAACGACCCGGCTGAGCAGCCAGCCCGATCCGAAAGCCTCGGCCGGTAACGCAGCGCCGCCCGCACGCCAGCTGCATCGTCGGTGATCAGGGCGTCGATGCCCAGGTCGGCAAGGCGAGCGACGTGCCGTGCTCGGTTGACGGTCCAGCAGGTCACTCCGACGCCCAGGGTGCGAGCGGTCTCGGCCACGTTCGGTGACCGCAGCAAACTGAACAGGTTGGGATGGATTTCGTCGTGGCCATCGTCCAGCGCCCGACGCAACAGGTTCGCCGCCCCCTCGAAGGCGGAACCGAGCAACGCCGTGCCGATCCCGAGGTCGGCCAGGGCCGTCCTGACCAGCCCGAGCAGGACCGGGTCGAAGGAGGACACGGTGATGTCCAGGTCGGCGGCGAAACCGGCAAGCACTTCCCGCAACGCACCCGCCACCTCCAGAGCAGCGGCAGGGTCCGGGCACGCCTTGGCCTCCACCACGACCCGGCGCCGCCCGTAGCCCGCGACGGCACTCAGCAGCTCTTCCAGCAGGGCGAGCTGATGTCCGCCCGGCAACAGCACGCTGCGCAGGGCTGCGGCGGTGCGGGTCCGCACCGGCACCGGGGTACCGGCCAGACGGAACAGGTCAGCATCGTGGCTGCACACCAGCTTGCGGTCCGCACTGGCGCGAACGTCGACCTCGACGCCGTCGGCGCCGGCTGACAGCGCCGCGTCGGCAGCGGCAACGGTGTTCTCTGGCCGGTCGGGCCGGGCGCTGCCCCGGTGCGCGAGGATCAGTGGCCCGGCAGGCCGTCGGTCGGCCCCGACCGCGGTACCGATCGGTCGGTAGCCGCTCGGGCGCCGGGTCCTGCTCAGGCACGACTGCGTGACGGTGGAAGTTCGGGCCACCATGAGCGATCGGGTTCGGGCACCGGTCAGCGCGGAGCTGGCCGCCGAACTGCCGGTGACGGTGCTCATCATCGTGGTCCTTCCCCGGATTGCCGATGCCTGCGAAACCTCGTACCCGACGGTCCTGCGCACGGAAGGTTGGAGCTAGGCACCACGGGTGCTCGAACCCGCTCGCCTTGGTGTGGCTGAGTAACACCCTGGGTGCCTAGCACGCGAGCAGCTGGGTTTCGTCAAGATGTTGGGCCCCGCGGTCGTCGGGCGAATTCCAGCCAACGTCGCAACACCCTGAGATCAGGAGTTGCGTATGGAGACCGGTCGTCATGGTTGTGCGGGGACGCCGTTGACGGACGTCCGCCGGGCGTTTGCCATGTTGATCGCGCAGGGTGTGAGTAACAGCGAGGCGTGCCAGGCAGTAGGGATCAACCGGCGAACGAGGACACGCTGGCGCTACGGGCGCGACATCCCGGTCAGTGGCGGGCGGACGCTGCACTATCCGCCGGTGATCAACAGTGTGAGCGTGTCGGTGTCGGCTCGGTACCTGTCCGAGGACGAGCGGGTCACGATCGGCGATCTGCGGCGGACGGGTGCGACGGTGCGGGCGATCGCCCTCGAGCGAGGTCGCAGCCTGTCGACGATCAGCCGAGAGGACTGCCCGCAATAGGAGAGGCGGATGCTGCCTTCCTCATCTCCGCACTCGAACGGCGGCGCTTCCTGATTGGTCGTCGCCGTAATGTCATGGCCCGACCAGCCGGACCCGCGACCCGAGCCAACGCAAGTTGGTGATCACGACCAATTCGCTGAACCCGCTCCCGGCCACCGGGTCCGTGCTCGTCGAAGACGCGACGCAGCAGCGCCCCCGCCTCCAGCGACACGCTGCCGTCGAGGGAGGCAGCCCACTCGTCGAACGCGCTCGTCACGATCCAACTTTCGCCGACCCGCAAGGATCCGACTATGCCGCGGTGGGGTGCTGCGTTCATCGCCTCGGATAGCGTCCTCCTCGGAGTCGCCTTGTTGCGACGTTGGCTGGAATCCGCCTGATCACACGCATGCAGCACTGTGCCCTGCGGTGCGGTTCCCCTCCGGCACGGCGCCCAGGCATACTTGGTGCGGACCTGGCGCGTGGGGAGGTGCCCGATGCCGGATGGCGCTGACGCCGGCCCTGATGGTCTCGCCGAACCGATCGCGACGGACTGGTCCACGGGGCCCTTCCTCACCTACTCAGATGACAGCGGAAACCGTAAGTTCGTGCTGCTCGGTTCGTCGGCGTCGATGTCTATGTCGATAGGGCGCGACGCCGCCTGCGATATCTCGCTGCCCTGGGATGGGGTGGTGTCCCGGTTGCACGCCCAGCTCGACAAGGTCGGCTCGAACTGGACCCTCGTTGACGAGGGCTTGTCCCGTAATGGAACGTTCCTCAACGGAGAACGGATCAACGGCCGGCGGCGGCTGCGCGACGGCGACACTTTCGTTCTGGGTGACACGTCTTTCCTCTTCCGCGACCCGGAGGGATCGGGCACCCAGCAGACCAGGATCGCCTCCGAGCCGGTGACTGTACTGTCGCTGTCACCAACCCAGCGCAACATCCTGGCCGCGTTGTGCCGGCCGTACGGAGACAGCGCTCAGTACGCCGCGCCGGCCTCCAACCAGGCCGTCGCCGGCGAGCTGTTCCTCAGCGTCGACGCGGTAAAGACTCATCTTCGAACTCTCTTCCAGAAATTCCATATCGAGGATCTGCCGCAGAACCAGAAGCGAGCGAAGCTGGTCGAGCGGGCGTTCTCCCTCGGCCTGGTGTCTCGACGGGACCTGTAGCGCCTGCCCACCTAGGTGGTGGCATGGCCCACCCCGGGAGTGGTTCCCCATCCCTAGGGTTCCTACTGCGCATGACCTTCCAGGCCCAGAGTTGTCCTTGGCGCCGGCACCTGGCTGGCCCAAGGCCAGGGAAAGCGGGGGGCTCATCATGTCGAATCTCAGCAGCCACAGCACCGGCATCCGGAGCTGCGTTGCTTCGACCGATCGGGCGGGCCGTTCAGCGACATCCACCTCGGCCCGGCTGTGCTTCATCGTGGAGGACCGCTATCAGAACGACACGATGCCCGGCACCGTCATCGACGCTCTGCGTGGCCGAGGTCACGAGGTCGATGTGCTGCACCCCCATGCGATGCTGGCCAGCCTGTCGCGCCTGGATCCGATCGACGGTGATGGCTACGACGGCTACGTTCTGAAGACCGTATCCTCCGGCCCAGGCCTGAGCATCCTGGAAGCGGCCGGTGCGGCCGGTGGCGTGACGGTGAATGACTACCGGTCCATCCGCCTGGCGCGGGACAAGGCCGTCGCCGCCAGCCTCGCCCGGGCCGCTGGCCTACCGTTCCCGAAAACCTACTTCGCGGCCCGCTCCGCGCTGCTTGCACAGCTGCCCTCCGACAAGTACCCACTCGTCGTCAAACCCAACAACGGCAGCAGTTGCGAACAGATCTTCCGCATCGAGAACGCCGCGCAACTGGAAGACCTCGACGTCGATGACGACAGGTTCCTGCTGGTCCAGCCCTACCTACCCAATCCCGGCTACGACATCAAGCTGTACAGCATCGGCGACGACGTCTTCGCGGCCGTCCGCAGATCCCCGCTGCATCCCGGGGCCAGCGTTGTCGAGCAGCTGATCCCGGTGTCCGCCGAGTGGCGCGCACTGGCGATGCGGATCGGGCGCGTCTTCGGCTTGGACCTCTTCGGCTTGGACATCATCGACACCCCGCAGGGTTGGATGATCCTCGACGTCAACGACTTCCCCAGCTTCGGCCAGGTTCCGCACGCCGCCGAGCGGATTGCGGACACCATCCTGCGGGTGACCCGCCGCAACACCCAGACCGCTCCCAAGCGCGTCTCGACCGCCCTTCACCGCAAGGTCATCCTGGACGTGTCCGCATGAAGATCTGCCTGCTCGCAGAGCCCAACCCCAGCCCCGTCCTCACGTCGGCCCTCGGACTGCTCGCCGAACGGAATACCGTCCTGGTGCGGGACCCGCAGACGCTGACCGGCGGGTTCGCCGGCCGTTCCGCCGAGCTCGGCGACGTCGACATGTACCTGCTGAAGTCGCGATCTACTGCCGCGCTGACCTACGCAGCGGACGCCCAGGCGGCCGGGTCGGTCGTGCTCAACAGTCCCGCCGCCACGTCGGCCGCGCTGGACCGCGCAACGATGGCCACCCTGCTGCGGCGGGCCAACGTTGCGGCACCGTACAGCTGGGCCGCGGACAGCCTGGCCCAGCTGGCCCGGAGTGCCACCGCCGGCACCGTCCGACCCGGACTCAGCTGGCCATTGGTGATCAAGAGCCAGCGCAGCCGACGCGGTGACCTCGTCACCCTGGTGACCGGAAACAGCGACCTGCAAGCCCTGCTCCCGCGCTGGGCCGACGAGCCGGTCATCGCGCAGGAGTTCATTCCGAATGACGGCTTCGACCTCAAATTCTGGGTGATCGACGAGCAGGTGACGGTGGCTCGGCGACCTGGCGCGCTCGAGGACCGCACCACCGCTCACGACGTCGCACTGGACCCCGGTCAGCTCCCCCCTGACTGGATCTCGACCGTCCTGGACGCCGGCGCGGCCCTGGGCCTGGACATCTTCGGTGCTGACGCTCTCATCACCGACAACGGGCCTATCATCATCGACGTCAACGCGTTCCCCGGCTTCCGGTCTGCTGCAGGCGCCGACTTCGCCCTCGCCGACCTCGTCCAACGCCGGGCCGCGGAGCGGAGGCTTTGCGCATGAACACCATCCAGTCAGATCCGGGCCTCACCAGCCCGGCCACCGTCACCGAGCTGCTCGCTGCGTTGCTGGCTGCCGGACCGCAGCCGGAATTACCACCCGCGCTGACCTATCTGCGGCGCAAGGCCGGCCGTGGCCTGGTCGCGGTCTACGGCACGGCCCGCGACCCGGGCCACCTCTATACCGTTACGGTCGAGGAAGGCGCGCTAACTCTCCCGCCCGGTCACGATGTTGCGGTCGACCGGAAACCCCACTGGCAGGGTGTGTGGCCGGGCGTGGTTGCTGACCCAGCGCTCGGAGTTGCCGTCCAGGCATTTCCCACCGATCGCACACTGCCGGCGTTGGCCGCGGCTATGGAACCGGCGACCCATCCGCAACTGTGGGCCGCGCTACAGTCCGCGGGGTCAGCATCGCTGCCCGGCGCTGCGGAGTGGACCTTGGAGTCCGTCCGGGCCGAGCCGGTGCGGTACAAGCCCGGTGACCGCTGCGTGATCCGCTACCGCCTCGTCATGCTCCGGCCGGGACCTGGCGGAGCCGGCGCCGACGAGCAGACCGACCGGGCCGAGGTCAGCGTCATCGGCAAGCTCTACCGGGAGGCCGCCCAGGCGGGGGCCGCGGATGCGCTGCTGGCGCGACTGGTCAAATCCTCCACCCGGGACTGGTGCCCGGCACCGTTGGGACGGGTGGACTCGCTTGCAGTGCTGCTCAGTCAGGATCTCGGTGACCAGCGCAGCAACCCGCCGACCCGGCCGGGCCCCGATGTCATCCACCCGGGTAACCCGCATTCGGCCGCGACGATCGCTGCCGCAGGCCGCGCGCTGGCTGATCTGCACACGAGCGATACCGTCCCCGGCACATCGTTACGGCGCGGCACCGACGAGGCGGACAAGGCCGTCAAACGGGCCCAGGTGCTCAGCGCTTATCTGCCGTCCCTGGCAGCGGAGACGACGCGGATCGGCCGCGAGGTCTGCGACCGGCTGCGGTCGCTGCACCCGGCCCAGTTCGTGCCTGCCCACGGCAGCTACAAACCGAGCCAGCTGCTGGTACGCGACGGCTCGGTGTTCCTGGTCGACTTCGACCAGTTCTGCCAGGCAGATCCGGCGTTGGATGTCGGATACTTCATGGCCTATCTGCGCCCGCCCGGCTTGTTCTATGGCCGTCCCGGAACCCGGGATTGGTTCTATGCTGCCGCCGAGACGTTCCGCAACGCCTATCTCGCGGCGCGGCTCGAACGCGGCGCAAGCACCGCGGACGCCGCCTCCATTCTGAGCCGCAGCAGCGTGTACGAAGCCGCACTGCTGCTGAAAATCGCCGCCCGACGCCCGAACCGGCTGCACAGTCCCCGAGTCGGTGAGGTTCAGGCCCTATTGCGGGAAATCAGCGGCTGCCTCAGGACCGCGGAACTCGTCTGACGAACAGGCGCGAACGGGCGGCCGCGGTGGCAGAGCAATCACAGGAAGGTGATGCTGTCCCGGACCCGGTCGAACAGCGACTGCTGGCCGGAGAACTTGTCCGGCGCCGCGAAGAACACCAGCCAGACCGACGATGTCAGAGCCGGCGTCCGGTACTGCACGACGTCGATCACGAAGCGCAGGGAAGCGCTGGCGTCTTTCGGGTCCTCGAAATTTCCGTCCATCTCGTCCGCGGCCATCCCACCGACCGTCCGCGCCCGGTATCCGCCGTCGAAAAGGACCTTCGTCGGCAGCTGATCTCTGACGGCGGTCTGCAACTTCTGCCAGGAGGAACGGTCGGGCACGTCTTGCTGCGCATGAATCCAGGCGCCGGTTGCCTTGGATCGATTGGTCTTC
>JAOPVG010000614.1 GCA_025966255.1 Jatrophihabitans sp. | reverse complement strand
GTAACGCGATCTGGGCAGCCATCAAGGGCGCATGGGCGGGAGCCAGCGGGAACTTGAAACTGGCTGCCGTGTTGGTCCTCATCCTGTTCCTTGTGCTAGCTCCGGTGCCGACACTGCTGCTCATCCTCGGTGTTCTCATCGCCGCACTCGTCAAAGCGATCCAAGCCGCCAACCGATAATCGCGGCGTGTGCGGCGTTCATGTGAACGCATCTCAACGCGGCACGGTGTTCGGCCGGGGCGGATACAGAATTGTGCCGCTGCGCGGCAGGTGCGGATGATTCGGACGGTGCGCGTGGCCTTCTCGGCCGGGTCAGGCCGCGCGGCGCTGGCCGGCTAGTGCCGCCGCTACTTGGCTGGCCAGCATGCTGGCGCAGCGGCGGGCTGGAACCGGCGCGACTAGACCGGCGACTGGTTCGAGGACGAACCGCCCGTAGGCGCGACCGTGCAGCGACGCCAGCAGCTCGATGTCACGCTCGGGCATGCCGTATTGATCCAGGTCCCACTCGCTGTCACCGACCCGCAGCTGCCCGTCAGGGTCTAGCCGTGGCAATCCGCCGAACCTGGACGCTTCAAAGCAACAGCCGCGCAGCCCGAGCAGCGTCGTCAGCAGGTTGCTTACGTGTGCGGTGAGGTGGCTCGGGCCAGCGCCGGCTTCGACTAGTGCTGTGGTGGACTCGATCGCGTCCAGGTATGCCGCGTCGGTCTGGGCCAGCAACCGCTGGCGCCGGCCTCGAACCGCGATCTCGGTCACCGCGACCCCGACGACGACTAGCAGCAGCGTCGTTTCAAGGTCGGTCCGATCGTTGATGGCGAACCGTTCGTAGGGCGGCGTGAGAAAGAAGTCGAACCAGACGGCCGCCGAGATGGAGCCGACCACTCCGGCCAGGCGATGCCCGTTGGCCGCGACTGCCACGACTGCCACGACCAGCACGAGCGCGGCGTCAGTGTTAGGCAGGCTGAACCGGAAGGGAGCCAGTGCGGCACAGACGGCGCACGGTAAGACCAGGCCTGCCAGTACGGCCAGGCGATCACGCCACGACCACCAGGACAGCATCACCCATCAACAATGCGCCGCGACAGGAGCAGCGGCCAGAGTCCACACGACATCCTCACGCGTCGGCCTGGGCACAACCCGTTGTGTCCCTCGCCGCGACAGAACGGCGCCAAGGCGACCTGATAGCCGCGTTGAACCAACTCCGGCGGCCGAGCCGACGGATATCGCGTGCCGGGGCGGCGTTAGCTCGATTGCGGTTGTTGGCGTAATCCGGCGATGAGCAGGCCGACCATACGGCGAGGGTCGTAGTGCGAGTCGTCACCGATGCTGACGCAAAGGTTGCCGACGCCGCGCATTAGTTCGAGGGCGTCGACGTCCGCGCGAACTTCGTCGGTTCGCGCCGCGGCCTTGAGCAGCTGCGCGCAGACTGGCACGAGACGGTCGAGGAAGTAGGCGTGCAGCGCTTCGAAGCCGGCGTGGTCGGAGCGCATCACTCCAGCAAGGCCGTGCTTGGTGACCAGGAAGTCGACGAACAGATCGATCCATTGCGACAGCGCGTCATACGGCGATTCGTTGTTCGCGAGCAGGGCCGGCCCCGCCTCGGCGCAGGCGTCGACCTGGTGGCGGTACACGGCGATGATCAGGTCCGCCCGGGTGGGGAAGTGGCGGTAGATCGTGCCCATCCCCACGCCGGCCTTTGTCGCGATGTCGCGCACCGGCGCTTCGACGCCCGACGTGACGAAGACTTCGGCGGCCGCATCGAGCAGCACCCTTTCGTTACGCCGAGCGTCGGCCCGCTTGCGCGGGGACGAGGGGACCGGTGGTTCACCGTCGACCGGCATCGCACCTCTCCTCACTGCTCCTTGCGAAACGGAACAACGCTCCGTATGTTCAAGTGGAGCGTCGCTCCGTTTGATCGATGATGTCAGATCGATCGAGCAACCGCGACGTCCAACAGTCCACCAGCGATGGGAACCAGCTCATGCAATACCGCACCTTGGGCCGCACCGGCGTGCAGGTCAGCTCGCTCGTGCTCGGCGCAATGAACTTCGGCGCGATCGGGCGTACCACCCAGGACGAGGCGACGGCGATCGTCGACGCCGCACTCGAGGGCGGTATCAACCTGATCGACACCGCCGACTTCTACAGCCGCGGTGAGTCGGAGGAGATGGTAGGCAAGGCCATCGCCGGCCGGCATGACGACCTCGTGCTCGCCACCAAGGCGACCCTGCCGATGGATGACGAGCGCAACCATAAAGGCAGCTCGCGCCGCTGGCTGGTCACTGAGCTCGACAACAGCCTGCGCCGCCTCGGTGTCGACCACGTCGATCTCTACCAGGTCCACCGGTGGGACCCGACGAGCAGCGACGAGGAGACGCTGTCGGCGCTCACCGATCTGCAGCGCGCCGGCAAGATCCGCTACTTCGGCTCGTCGACGTTCCCGGCCTACCGCATCGTCCAGGCCCAATGGGCCGCGCGCGAGAACCAGCTGAGCCGCTACGTCACCGAACAGCCCGGCTACTCGATCCTGCAGCGCGGCATCGAGACGCATGTTCTGCCTGCCACCGAGGAGTACGGGCTCGGCGTACTGGTGTGGAGTCCGCTGGCCTCGGGCTGGCTGTCTGGGGCGATCCGCGAGGGTCGCGAGATCACGACCAGTCGCTCGACGTTCATGCCGCAGAACTTCGACACCACTGTCGCGGTCAACCGGGCGAAGCTCGACGCCGTCGAGCAGCTTGCCAAGGTCGCCGACCAGGCAGGGCTGACGATGATCCAGCTCGCGCTCGGCTTCGTGACGGCGCACCCGGCCGTGACCAGCGCAATCATCGGCCCACGGACGATGGACCATCTGTACTCGCAGCTCGCCGCCGCCGACACCGTGCTCCCGCCGGACGTGCTCGATGCGATCGACGAGATCGTCGCCCCCGGCGTCGACCTCGCGCCGAAGGAGAAGATCGACACGCCACCGTCTCTGCTCGACCCGTCACTGCGGCGCCGTTGATGACCGGGATCAGCTTCGGGATCATGACGGCGCCTTCGCAGGTCGATTACCGCGACGTCCTGCGGGTCTGGCAGCAGGCGGACGCGATCGACGAGATCGAGCACGCGTGGTTGTTCGACCACTTGATGCCGATCTTCGGCGATCCGAACGGACCAACCTTCGAGGGGTGGTCGCTGCTGTCGGCCCTTGCCGGGCAGACCGAGCGGCTGCGCCTCGGATTGCTCGTCACGAGCAACCGCTTCCGGCCGCCGGCGATGCTCGCCAGGATCGCCGCGACCGTCGACATCGTCTCCGGCGGGCGGCTCGAGTTCGGCATCGGCGCGGGCTCACGGCCGAGCGTCTCCTTCGCCCGGCGCGAGTACGAGGCGCACGGCCTGCCCTTCCACGACGCCGCACACGCGGTCGGCAGCCTCGCCGAGGCATGCACAATCGTCGAGCGGCTTTGGACCGAGACGGAACCGTTCGACTTCAACGGCGCGTATCACCAGCTCATCGGTGCGTTCTGCAACCCGAAGCCCGTCCAGCGCCCACGTCCGCCGATAGTGATCGGTGGCCGATCCACCGCGACGCTGCGTGTCGTCGCCGAGCACGCCGACGTCTGGAACATCCCGGGCGGCGACATCGACGACGTGATCAGCCGCAGCGCATTGCTGGATCGCTTCTG
>JAOPVG010000613.1 GCA_025966255.1 Jatrophihabitans sp. | reverse complement strand
GATGGGCTTCGTGCGACCGAGGCGGCGGGCCAGCCGGGCGAACTTGCGCGGGTTGCCGAAGCTCTCGAGATACATCAGCACGACGTCGGTGCGCGGATCCGTCGCCCAGTACTGCAGCAGGTCGTTGCCGGACACGTCGGCGCGGTTGCCGGCCGACACGAATGACGAGACGCCGAGGCCGCGCCGCGAGGCCTCGCCGAGGATCGCGACTCCCAGGGCACCGGACTGGGAGAAGAAGCCGACCCGCCCGGACAACGGTGGCAGCGGTGCGAGGGACGCGTTCAGGTGCACGTCCTTGTCGGTGTTGACGATGCCCAGGCAGTTCGGGCCGACGATGCGCATGCCGTGCACCCGAGCCGACGCCACGAGCTCACGCTGTGCGTCCTGCCCGCCTTCTCGCTCGGCGTCGGTTCCGCGCTCGCCGAACCCGCCGCTGATGACGACCAGGCCGCGCACGCCTCTGGCCGCGCACTGCTCGACCACGCCCGGCACCGACGCCGCCGGCACCGCGATCACGACCAGGTCGATGTCGTCGGGCACGTCGAGCACCGACGGGTACGCCGGCACCCCGCCGACGTGGCGGGCATCGGGATTGATCGGGTACAGGGGGCCGGCGAAACCCATCCGCAGCAGGTTGCCGAACACGGCGTTGCCGATCTTGCCCTCGTCGTTACTGGCCCCCACGACCGCGACGGATCCGGGGCTCAGCAACCGTCCGATCGACCGGGCCTCGGCGTGCTGCTCCCGCTCACGCATGACCGCCTCGGTCACCGACGTCTCATCGATGCCGAACTCGAGCGTCACCTCGCCGTACTCGAGGTGCCGGGTGGTCTCGTAGCCGGCGTCGCGGAACACCCGGATCATCCCGCTGTTCTCCGCGAGGACGACGGCGGTGAATCGCCGCAGCCCGCGTTCCCGGGCGGCCGCGGCGAGGTGTTCGAGCAGGACCGAGCCGATCCCGCGACCCTGGTGCGCGTCGGCGACGACGAAGGCCACCTCGGCCTCGTCGGCGCCGGGCGGCGTCCGTTCGTAGCGACCGACCGCGATGATCTCGCCGGCCAACTCGGCGACCAGGGCGACCCGGTTGACATGATCCACATTGGTGAACCGAAACAGATCCTTCTCCGGTATGCGCGGATAGGCGGAGAAGTACCGGAGGTAGCGGGTGCGCTGCGAGAGCCCGCCGTGAAAGGCCACCAGGGCGTCGGCATCGCTCGGCCGGATCGGCCGCAGGTGCACCGTGCCGCCGTCGGCCACGACGACGTCGGCCTCCCAGTGCCGCGGCGGCTCCGGGACGGCCGTCGGCTCGGTGCTGCCGTCAGTCACGCGGATCATGTGGGTCGAGGCCGAGCAGCGGAAACACCGCGCGCCGCGTGGCGCCGATCGCAGCGTCGAGCCACGTCTCGCCGCCGGGCGCCCAGGGCGTCACCGGCGCAAGCGGCCCCTCGCCCATCGTTGCCGGCAGTTCGGCGCGAACGCCCCGCTTGCGCACATGCTCCGTCCAAGCCGGCGGGATCGGTGTTTCGGACGGGACGGGCACCCCGGTCGCCTCCGCGAGCAGGTGGGTCCAGGTCCGCGGGACGCAGCGCACGAGCCCGTACCCGCCCCCGCCGTAGGCGACCCACTTCCCGCCGGTGACCTCGTGCGCGAGCGCATGCATCGACGCGATCGCGGCGCGCTGGCCGTCGATGGTGAGGTCGAGGTTCGCCAGCGGATCCTCGTGGTGGGTGTCGCAGCCGCACTGCGACACGAGGATGTCGGGCGCGAACGCGCGCACTGCCCCGGGCACGACGGCGTTGTAGGCGCGCAGCCAGCCCGCGTCGTCGGTGCCGGGCGGCAGCGCGACGTTGACCGACGTCCCTTCGGCGGCGCCGGACCCGATCTCGGTCGGCGCCCCGGTGCCGGGGAACAGGGTGCGCGGGTCCTGGTGCAGGCTGATCGTCAGGACGCGCGGGTCGTCGTAGAACGCCGCCTGCACGCCGTCGCCGTGGTGCACGTCGATGTCGACGTAGGCGACCTTCGTCGCCCCGGCGGCCAGCATCGTGCGAATTCCGAGCACGACGTCGTTGAAGATGCAGAAGCCGGATGCGTGATCGCGCATTGCGTGGTGCAACCCGCCGGCGATGTTCACCGCGTGCGGGATTTCGCCGCTCCACACCCGCATCGCCGCCTGGGCCGAGCCACCGGCGATCAGCGCGGCCGCGTCGTACATGCCCGGAAACACCGGATCGTCGCCGGTACCGAGGCCGTACCCAGTGAAGCTCTGATCCTGGCTGGCCCGCCGCACTGCGGCGAGGTAGTCGGGTGAGTGGACGGTCAGCAACTGGGCTTCGTCGGCCGGCGTGGGGGGTTGCACGTCGAGGCGCTCGAGCACGCCCAGCTCGCGGGCCAGCCGGATCGTCAGATCGAGGCGCACCGGGTTCAGCGGGTGATCGCCGAAGTCGTAGGCCAAGTACCGCTCGTCCCAGATCGCTCCCGCGCGACAGTCCATGCTCCGACCGTAACGCTGTGGCGCCGCCCCATACGGTGGACGGGTGCTGAAGCCGGACTACCCGATCCGCACCGAGCGCCTGCTGCTTCGCCCGCTCGATGCCTCCACCGACGTCGACGCGGTGCACGCCTACCAGTCCCGCGAGGAGGTGTGTCGCTACATCCCGTACTCGCCGCGCTCGAAGGAGGAGGTGGCCGAGAGGCTCGCGTCGGGTCCGCTGCGGTCAACGCTCGAGGAGGCAGGCCAGGCGCTCGGGTTGGCTGTCGTCGTCCACGAGACCAACGAACTGATCGGCGACCTCATGCTGGCCTGGATCAGCGCTGAGCACCGCACCGGCGAGCTGGGGTACGTCATCAACCCCGACTACCAGGGCCACGGCTACGCGACGGAGGCCGTTCGCGCGCTGTTCCCACTCGCCTTCGACCAACTTGGCCTGCATCGCGTCATCGCCCGCATCGACGCGCGCAACGACGCCTCGGCGCGCGTCCTCCGACGGCTGGGCCTGCGGCAGGAGGCGCACCTGCTCGAGAACGAATGGTTCCGGGGCGAGTGGACCGACGAGATCGACTTCGCGATCCTCGCCGCCGAGTGGCGAGCGGGTCAGGCGAGCGCCTGACTGAGATCGGCGATCAGGTCCTCGATGTCCTCGATACCCACCGAGAGGCGCACGAGATCGTCCGGCACCTCCAACGGCGAGCCCGCGACGCTGGCGTGCGTCATCCGCCCGGGATGCTCGATCAAGGACTCCACCCCGCCGAGCGACTCGCCCAGGGTGAACACCGTGACGCGTTCGCAGACCTTGAGCGCCGCCTCCTCGCCCCCACGCAGGGTGAAGGACACCATGCCGCCGAAGCCGCTCATCTGCCGCACCGCGATCTCGAGTCCGGGGTGGTCGGGCAGCCCGGGATAGAACACGCGGCCCACGGCCGGGTGGGTGGTCAGGAAGTCCACCACGCGGGCCGCATTGGTGCAGTGCCGGTCCATCCGCACGCCGAGCGTCTTGATCCCGCGGAGGACAAGCCACGCGTCGAACGGGCCGGCGATCGCACCCATTGCGTTCTGGTGGAAGACGAGCTCCTCACCGAGCGCGGCGTTGCGCGCGACGAGCGCGCCGCCGACGACGTCGGAGTGTCCGCCCAGGTACTTGGTCGTGGAATGGACGACGACGTCCGCGCCGAGGGTCAGCGGCTGCTGCAGGTACGGCGACGCGAACGTGTTGTCGACGACGAGCAGTGCATCGCTCTCGTGCGCGATCGTCGCCAGCGCCGCAATGTCGGCAATCCCCAGCAGCGGGTTGGTGGGCGTCTCGCACCAGACGACCTTGGTGTTGGGGCGGATCGCGGCGCGGACGGCGTCGAGGTCGCTGAGCGGGACGGGCGTGTGCTCCAAGCCCCAGTTCGTCAGCACCCGGTTCACGAGTCGGAACGTCCCGCCGTAGGCGTCTCCGGGCAGGATCACGTGATCGCCGGGCCGGCAGACCGTGCGCAGCAAGGTGTCCTCGGCGGCCAGGCCGCTCGCGAACGCCAGCCCGCGGGCGCCGACCTCGAGCGCCGCCATCGCCTCTTCGAGCGCGGCGCGAGTGGGGTTGGCGCTGCGGCTGTACTCATAGCCGCCACGCAGACCCCCCACGCCGTCCTGTTTGTAGGTGGACGTCTGGTAGATCGGCACCACAACGGCACCGGTGCGGGGGTCGGGTTCCTGGCCGGCATGGATCGCCAGCGTGTCGAAGCCAGTCATATCCGCGACGCTACCGACCGGCGGCGCCGAGCCGGCCACCAATTGCGGCTGGGTAGCCGAAGCGGCGCGCGACGGATCATGATCAGATCGAGGCGAGGTGGCCGAGAAGATCCTGGCGGGTGATGACGCCGGCCGGCTTCCCGTCGATGTGGACGAGCAGCGCGTCAGCGGTGCCGAGCGCGTTGACGGCCTCGGACACCGGCTCCCCCGAGCCGATGATCGGCAGCGGCGCCGACATGTGCGGCTCGACCGCGTCGGCCAGCGAGGCCGACCCGACGAACAAGGCTTCCAGCAATGCCCGCTCGGACACCGCGCCGACCACTTCGCCGGCCGTCACTGGCGGCTCGGCCTTGACGATCGGCATCTGTGAAACCCCGTACTCGCGCAGGATGTCGA
Source organism: Jatrophihabitans sp. (assembly GCA_025966255.1). Taxonomy (GTDB): domain Bacteria; phylum Actinomycetota; class Actinomycetes; order Mycobacteriales; family Jatrophihabitantaceae; genus Jatrophihabitans. The sequence continues at coordinate 6,530 of JAOPVG010000613.1, read as the reverse complement.
TGGCCTCGCGGACCGTCTCGTTCGGGTGGCCGTGCACGAGCGACGGCGTCTCGCCGGACTTCGCCCGCAGCACGTCCCCCACGGTCTCCGAGCCGCTCGACTCGACGAAGCCGTAGTCCCGCAGCCATTCGTCGTTGAAGATCTTCGACAGGTAGCCGCGACCACCGTCGGGCAGCAGCACGACGACCACGTCGTCCGGGCCGCAGCGCCGGGCCACCTCGATGGCCGCCACCACGGCCATCCCGCACGAGCCGCCGACGAGGAGGCCCTCCTCGCGGGCGAGGCGGCGGGTCATCCGGAACGACGCGGCATCGGACACCGCGATCACCTCGTCGCAGATGTCGCGGTCGTAGGTGTCGGGCCAGAAGTCCTCGCCCACGCCCTCGACGAGGTAGGGACGGCCGGTGCCGCCGGAGTACACGGAGCCCTCCGGGTCGGCGCCGATCACGCGCACCCGGCCGTCCGAGCGCTCCTTGAGGTAGCGGCCGACCCCGCTGATCGTGCCGCCCGTGCCGACGCCGGCGACGAAGTGGGTGACGCGACCCTCCGTCTGCTCCCAGATCTCCGGCCCGGTGGTCTCGTAGTGCGAACGTGGGTTGTTGACGTTGGCGTATTGGTTCGGTTTCCAGCCGCCCGGGGTCTCGCGGGCCAGGCGATCGGAGACCGAGTAGTACGAGCGCGGGTCCTCCGGGGCGACCGCGGTCGGGCAGACGACCACCTCGGCGCCGTACGCCCGCAGCGTGTCGATCTTGTCCTTGCTGACCTTGTCCGGGCACACGAAGATGCAGTCGTAGCCGCGCTGTTGGGCCACGATCGCCAGCCCGACGCCGGTGTTGCCCGACGTCGGTTCGACGATCGTGCCGCCGGACTTGAGTTCACCCGACTCCTCGGCGGCATCGATCATCCGCACGGCGATCCGGTCCTTCACCGATCCGCCGGGGTTGAAGTACTCGATCTTGGCCAGGACGGTCGGTCCTGAGTCGCCGAGGTCCGTGCTCCGCCGCAGCCTGACCAGCGGGGTGTTGCCGATCAGCTCGACCAGTGACTCGCTATAGCGCATACGGGACACGCTAGTGCCCCGACTGAGGTGGTCGGCCACGGTCGATGAACCGGCTTCCAGCCACGCCCACTAACCTCTGGTCGGTGACGCCCCAACGCCGTGGACGCCGGCTCGCCCTGTACGTCGGGGGCGGGCTGAGCGCGGTCGCCGTCGGGGGGTCGGGCGCCCTGTGGGGCGTCATGTATGCCGAGACCAAACTGGCGAAGCGGCGCATCCCGATCGCGGTCGATCCCCCGCCGGTGTCCCACGACACCACCTGGGCCGCGGCCGGCGTCAGCCGCACCCGTCCGCCCATCCGCATCGCGATGCTCGGTGACTCGACCGCGGCCGGTTACGGCGTGCACCGTGACCGCGACACTCCGGCCGCCCAAATCGCGATCGGCATCTCCGAGGCAGCCCGACGGCCGGTCCACGTCACGAATGTGGCGGTCGTGGGCGCCGAGTCGCCCGAGCTCCTCCCCCAGCTCACCGCCCTCGGGCGGGCCCGTCCGGAGCTGGCCATCGTGATGATCGGGGCCAACGACGTCACAGAGCTGACGAAGCCGTCGGTGGCCGTGCCGTTCCTTGAGGACACCGTGCGCGCGCTGAGGGTTCTGGGGGCCGAGGTCGTGGTGGGCACCTGCCCGGATCTCGGCACCATCCGTCCGCTCGCCCAGCCGCTGCGCGCCTACGCGCGGCGGCTGTCGCGCAAGATGGCCAAGGAGCAGACGGTGGCCGTGGTCCGCGCCGGGGGGCGCACCGTCTCGCTCGGCGACCTGCTCGGGCCGCTGTTCATGACGAACCTCGAGTTCTTCTCCGAGGACCAGTTCCACCCGTCCGCGGCCGGCTACGCCGAGGCGGCGGCGGCGGTGCTGCCGTCAGCCCTCGATGCGCTCGGCCTGCGCACCCGCGCGCGCTCGGCCAGCCCGTTCACGACCCGGCGGGTCAAGCCGGTGGCGCGGGCCGCGGCGCAGGCGGTCGCCCACCCCGGCACCGAGGTCGCGGGGGCCGAGCGATTCGGCCGGAGCGAGAACCGCAGCGGCCCGCTGGCTCAGCTGCGCCGCCGCCTCCCGCGCCGCCGCGGGCCGGCGCTGTCGCCCGAGACCGCCGTCCCGATCTCGCGAGCGCCCGCACCATGACTGTTGTCTCTGCCGGCTGACACACCGGCTACGGGAGTGGCAGCATCGGAGGTATTACCCGCCGCCAGAGGAGTTTCCATGCCCGAAGCCGTGATCGTCTCCACCGCCCGGTCGCCCATCGGCCGCGCTGGCAAGGGCTCGCTGGTGAGCATCCGGCCTGACGATCTCGCCACCCAGATCGTGCGTGCGGCACTGGACCAGGTACCGGGCCTCGACCCGCACGACCTCGACGACCTGATGATGGGCTGCGGCCAGCCCGGCGGGGAGTCCGGCTTCAACATCGCGCGCACCGTGGCGGTGCAGCTCGGCTACGACTTCCTCTCGGGGACGACCGTCAACCGCTACTGCTCGTCGTCGCTGCAGACGTCGCGGATGGCCTTCCACGCGATCAAGGCCGGCGAGGGCGACGCGTTCGTCTCGGCCGGCGTGGAGACGGTGTCGCGCTTCGCCAACGGCAGCGCCGACGGCTGGCCGAACACGAAGAACGACCTCTACGAAGAAGCGATGGCCCGCACCGCCAAGGTCGCCGAATCCGGCGCGTCCGAGTGGCACGACCCGCGTGCGGACGGCCTGATCCCCGACGTCTACATCGCGATGGGGCAGACGGCTGAGAACGTGGCCCTGCTGCGCGGCGTCAGCCGCGAGGACATGGACCACTTCGGCGTGCGCTCGCAGAACCTCACCGAGAAAGCGCTGGAATCCGGCTTCTGGGCCCGCGAGATCACCCCGATCACGCTGCCCGACGGCACCACCGTGGCGAAGGATGACGGGCCGCGCGCGGGTGTCACCTACGAGGCCGTCGCCGGGCTGAAGCCGGTCTTCCGGCCGGACGGGCGCATTACCGCGGGCAACTGCTGTCCGCTCAACGACGGCGCGGCCGCAGTGGTCATCATGAGCGACGAGAAGGCCGCCGCGCTGGGCCTCACGCCGCTGGCGCGCATCGTCGCGACCGGCGTCTCCGGGCTGTCACCGGAGATCATGGGGCTGGGCCCGGTCGAGGCGTCCAAGCGGGCCCTCGCCCAGGCGGGCCTGAGCATCGGCGACATCGATCTGGTCGAGATCAACGAGGCGTTCGCGGTGCAGGTACTGGCCTCCCAGCGCGAACTCGGCATCGACCTGGACCGCCTCAACGTCAACGGCGGAGCGATCGCCATCGGCCATCCGTTCGGCATGACCGGCGCCCGGATCACCACGACGCTGATCAACTCCCTGCAGACCCACGACAAGCAGTTCGGCCTGGAGACGATGTGTGTCGGCGGCGGCCAGGGCATGGCCATGATCATCGAGCGCCTGTCGTAGCGCGAAAATTGGCACAAACGCGCGCATCCATCTCAGCCCCGCCTCGTTGAATCAGATATCAGCGAGGCCGGAGATGAAAGTTCCGTGGGGGAATAGCCGGCCGGACATGAACACGAGGGCGGCCCGGTAATCCCGGACCGCCCTCGTTCACGTTCTGGCGATGGCTACCTGCGCGCGTAGCCGAGCAGGCGCAGGATCTCGATGTAGAGCCAGATCAGCGTCACCGTGAGAGCGAAGGACGCGTACCAGGCGAGCTTCTTCGGCGCGCCCTGCCGGATGCCACGCTCGATCATGTCGAAGTCGAGCACCAGGTTGAACGCGGCGATGACGATGCACACCAGGCTGAAGATGACCGCCATCGGCCCACCGGAGCGAAGCCCGAGGCCGTCCGGGGTGAACAGGTAGGCGATGAGGTTGACGAGCATCAGGCCGAAGACGCCGATGGTGGCGCCGACGACGATGCGGGTCAGCTTGGGCGTGACCCGGACGGCGCCGATCTTGTAGACGAACAGCATGCCTCCGGCGACCATGGCCGTGCCGACGACCGCCTGGATGACGATGCCGGGATAGCGCTGCTCGAACAGATGGCTGATGGCGCCGAGCAGCACCCCTTCAAAGACCGAATAGATCAGAGCGGTCGCGGCGTTCACCTTCATGGTGAACGACATGAACAGGCCGAGACCCAGGCCGGCGACCGCGGAGATGATCAGCGCCGGGAGGAACAACCGGTCAGGCAGTGCGAACCAGGCAACCGCCCCGGCCACCAGGAGCGTGCCGAGCATCGCGGCGGTGCGCTGGACGACATCGTCCAGCGTCATGTAACTGGAGCCTTGACGCGGACCCGCGTACGCGGGCTGGTCGTACATGCCCTGCAAATCGGCCGCGGAGGGCGTGGGCTGGCCCCCTACTGCACGGCCGAACCTGTTGAGCGCGGGGTTGGACACGGGGGCCTTCCTCCTAGAATCTCGATCACGCGACACCATTTCGGTGCCTCATCTTGATGAACGAAGCTTAGTCAAACCGCGTTCCCGCGCCGGTTCGTGCGAATGGGCACGGCTTCGGTCGCGACGGCATTGCATCGAAGCTACTGGCGGGTAGATTTACCCGGAACTAGGTGTACCACTGACTTTCAGGAGTGCTGATGCCAGGGCGTAACAGGCGCGGACGCGATGCGATGGGCGTCGGGCTGGCCGCACTGAACCGGCTCGCCGGTGTGGCCGTGATCGACAAGCTCAAACTGCGGGGGCCCATCGAGACGGCCGTGTTCAAGGGCAGCCGAGTCGGCTTCCGCTCGGTCGGCGTCGCGAACCGCAGGTTTGCCGCGGTCCAGAAGCGGGGCAAGCCCGAGCGCCAGCACACCTCCGGTGATCGCGGCCTGTTCGACCTCACGCCCACCGACGAACAGAAGATGATCGTCGACGCCACCCGTGAGTTCGCCGCCGAGAAGCTGCGTCCGGCCGCCGCGGAGGCGGACACCGAGTGCAGCGCTCCGGACACCGTCCTCAAGCAGTCGGTCGCCGAGCTCGGCGTCACGCTCCTCGGCGTACCCGAGGCGCTCGGCGGCATGGGTGCCGAGCGGTCGGCCACCACCAGCGTGCTGGTCGCCGAGGCGCTCGCCCACGGCGACATGGGCCTGGCCGTGGCCAGCCTCGCGCCCGCCGGCGTGAGCAACGCACTCGCCCTCTGGGGAGACGAGTCGCAGCAGGCCACCTACCTGCCGTCCTTCGTCGGCGACGACGTCCCGGCCGCCGCGCTCGCCGTCCTGGAGCCACGGCCACTGTTCGACCCGTTCGTCCTGAAGACCACGGCCACGCGCAGCGGTAAGGGGTTCATGCTCAACGGGATCAAGTCGCTGGTCCCCCGGGCCGCTACGGCCGAGTTGTTCATCGTCGCCGCCGAGCTCGACGGCGGGCCCGCGCTGTTCATCGTCGAATCCGGCACGTCCGGGGTGCTCATCGAAGCCGAGCCGGCGATGGGGCTGCGGGCCGCGGCCACCGGCCGGCTCGTTCTCGAAGACGTGTCGCTGCCCGCGACGGCGCTGCTCGGCGGGGCCGCCGCCGAGGTCTACGCCGACTGCATCCGGCTCGGCCGCATCGGCTGGGCCGCGCTGGCCCTGGGCACCGGCCGGGCCGTCCTCGACTACGTCATCCCCTATGTGAACCAGCGGCAGGCCTTCGGCGAGCCGATCAGCAACCGGCAGGCCGTCGCGTTCATGGTCGCCGACATGGGCATCGAACTCGAAGGTGCGCGGCTGGTGACGCTGCGGGCTGCTTCACGCGCCGACCAGGGCCAGAGCTTCGCCCGCGAGGCCGGGCTGGCGCGGCGCCTGACCGCCGAGTACGGCATGCAGATCGGCAGCAACGGCGTGCAACTGCTCGGCGGGCACGGCTACGTGAAGGAACATCCGGTGGAGCGCTGGTACCGCGATCTGCGGGCCGCCGGCGTCATGGAAGGTGTGGTGTTGGTATGAGCGACGCTTGCGGAGCGAGTCAGCGGCACAGTCGGCAGGCGTCGGCCCGAGCGGAGCGAGGTCAGTAAATGATCAACCTCGAGACGCCGAAGAAATTCGGCATGCTGATCAATCAGGCGCACCAGGTCTCGACGGAGATCTTCCGTCCCATCTCGCGCAGGTACGACCGCTCCGAACACGAGTACCCCAAGGAACTGGACATGCTCGCCTCGCTGATCGACGGCATGAACGCCTCGGGCGAGACGTCCACCGGCGCAGGTGGCGTGCGCCGCGACAGCTCGGGCAAGGACACCGGCAACCGCAACGGCACCAACATGTCCGGCATGTTGTCGGTGATGGAGGCGTGCTGGGGCGACGTCGCGCTGGTGCTCTCCATGCCGCGGCAGGGCCTGGGCAACGCCGCCATCGCGTCCGTCGCCGACGACGAGCAACTCGAGCGCTTCGGGCACCTGTGGGCCTCGATGGCGATCACCGAGCCGAGCTTCGGGTCGGACTCCGCGGCGGTGCGCACGACGGCGGTCCTGGACGGCGACCACTACGTGCTCAACGGCGAGAAGATCTTCGTCACCGCCGGTGGACGCTG
>JAOPVG010000607.1 GCA_025966255.1 Jatrophihabitans sp. | reverse complement strand
TGCGTCGTCGTGGCCGACCGCGATGCCGACGCCGCCGCGACCGTGGCGGCCGAACTGGGATCGTCCGACGTCGCGGTGCCGGTCACCGTGGACGTCACCGACGAGGCCGGGATCGCGGCCGCGCTCGCCGCCGCGTCGCTCGCCTTCGGCGGGGTCGATCTCGTCGTCAACAATGCCGGGCTGTCGATCTCCAAGCCCCTGCTCGAGACCTCGATCGCCGACTGGGACGTGCAGCACGACGTGATGGCGCGCGGGTCGTTCCTCGTCGCGCGCGAGGCGGCGCGGGTCATGCAGGCGCAGGGGATGGGTGGCGACCTCGTCTACATCGCGTCCAAGAACAGCGTCTTCGCCGGGCCGAACAACGTCGCCTACGGCGCCGCCAAGGCCGACCAGGCCCACCAGGTTCGACTGCTCGCCGCCGAGCTCGGCGAGTACGGCATCCGCGTGAACGGCGTCAACCCCGACGGTGTGGTGCGCGGCTCGGGCATCTTCGCCGGCGGGTGGGGCGCGCAGCGCGCGGCCGTCTATGGCGTCGCGGAAGAGGATCTCGGTGCGTTCTACGCGCAGCGCACCCTGCTCAAGCGCGAGGTGCTGCCGTCCCATGTCGCCGATGCGGTGTTCGCACTGACCGGCGGCGAACTCTCGCAAACCACCGGCCTGCACATCCCGGTCGACGCCGGAGTTGCCGCCGCGTTCCTGCGCTGAGCGGAATCGAGAGGAGCAGCTGATGAGTGGAGTCGCCCTGAGCGATCGGAGCGAATCCGGCATGGCCCTGGATGCCGAGGAGACCGAGCTCGTCCGGCTGCTCGCGGAGGGTCTGGTTCTGGACGCGGTCGCCCGCCGGATGGCGCTCAGTGAGCGCACCGTCCGTCGGCGCATCCGAGCGCTGTGCGACCGCTTCGAGGTGGACACGCCGGTGCAGGTTGTGGTGCTCGCCGCCCGGAACGGGGTTCTGTGAGCAGTTGGTTCGCCGCGGTCGATCTGGGTGCGTCGTCCGGCCGGGTGATCCTCGCCGACGTCACGGCTGACCGCATCGCCCTGCGCGAGGTGCACCGCTTCGTCAACCGTCCCGTCACGGTGCGCGGCACCCTGCATTGGGACGTCCTCGCGTTGTGGGCCGGCGTGGTCGACGGGTTGCGCATCGCCGCCGAGCAAGCGGGCTCGCTGGCCGGCATCGGCGTCGACTCATGGGCGATCGACTACGGCCTGCTCGACGAGGACGGCACGTTGCTCGGCAACCCGGTGCACTACCGCGACGCGCGCACCGACGGGATCGCCGAGAAGGTGGCGCAGGTGATCGCGCCGGCCGACCTCTATGCGATCACCGGCGTGCAGGTGCTGCCGTTCAACACGGTGTTCCAGTTGGTGGCGGCACGTGACGACTGGTCGATGCGTCACGCCGCGCAGGCTCTGATGATCCCCGACCTGTTCGCGTACTGGCTTACCGGCGTGCCGGGGTGCGAGCTGACCAATGCGTCCACGACGGGCCTGTTCGACGTGCGGTCGCGGGCCTGGTCATCGTCGGTCGCGAACCGGCTGGGGCTGCGCACCGACCTGTTCCCGGATGTGCGCACGCCCGGTGAGCGGATCGGCGCGCTGTTGCCTTCCGTGGCGGCGGACTGCGGCACCGGCCCGGCCGCCGTGTTCGCCGTCGGCTCGCACGACACGGCGTCGGCCGTGCTCGGCGTGCCCGCGCACGACGAGCGCTTCGCCTACATCTCCTGCGGTACGTGGTCGCTCGTCGGGGTGGAGCTCGACGACCCGGTGACCACGGAGGCCGCCCGCGCCGCCAACTTCAGCAACGAGCTCGGCGTGGACGGCACGGTGCGCTTCCTGCGCAACGTGATGGGGCTGTGGCTGCTACAGGAGTGCGTGCGCACCTGGGAGCGGTCGGGGAAGTCGGTGGACCTGGCCCGGCTGCTGGCGCAGGCCGAGCAGGTGCCGGGCGGACGGTTCGTCATCGACCCCGACCGGCCGGAGTTCCTGCCGCCCGGTGACATGCCGACGCGCCTGCGTGAGGAGTGCCGGCGCCGCGGCCAGCCGGTGCCCGAGTCGCCGGCCGAGATCACCCGCTGCATCCTCGACAGCCTGGCCGCGGCCTACCGCCGCACCGTGCGCGAAGCCGCGGAGCTGTCGGGCACCGAGGTCGAGGTCGTGCACCTGGTGGGCGGCGGCGCGCGGAACGCCCTGCTGTGCCAGTTGACCGCCGATGCCTGCGAGCTGCCCGTCGTGGCCGGGCCCGTCGAGGCGGCCGCCTACGGCAATGTGCTCGTGCAGGCGCGGGCCGCCGGGGTGCTCAGCGGCGATCGGCGCGAGTTGCGGGCCCGGTTGGCCGACACCGACACGGTGCGGTACCGACCGCGCGCCTGATCGAGTTGGCGCGTCGTCCCTTGGTGAGGCACTGCGAGGGCTGGTCACAATGGCTTCGTGAACAACCCCCGGCCCGTTCTGGCGGCGGGGCTGCGCCAGGTTCGCCGACGCGGTCCCGCGGCGGTCACCCGCGCATTGCGCCTGAGCACCGCTGCCGTCGCGTCCTATCTGGCCGCGGTGCTGGTCGTCGACGACCCGCGTCCGGTCACCGCTGCGCTCACCGCCCTGCTGATCGTGCAGGTGACGCTCGTCGGCACCGTGGCCGACACGTTCCGCCGGATCCTGAGCGTCCTGGTCGGCGTCGGCGTGGCGATCACGGTGTCGTCGTTTGTCGGGTTCACCTGGTGGAGCCTCGGTGCGCTCGTCGCGGTGTCGATCCTGCTCGGTCAACTGCTCCGGCTCGGACCGCACCTGATGGAGGTCCCGATCAGCGCGATGCTGATCCTGGCCGCGGGTGGCGCCGGAGTGCAGGCGGTCGACCGGATAGTCGAGACGTTGGTGGGCGCGGCGATCGGCCTCCTGGTCAACGTCATCGTTCCGCCCACTCCCAAGACGCGCAGCGCCGGCGCCGCCGTCGAGGAGTTCGCCGACTCGCTCGCCCGGCTGCTGTCGCGGGTGAGCCAGTCGTTGGCCACGCGTCCGGCGACGCGCGAGGAGGCCCTCGAGTGGCTGCACGAACTCCGCGCCCTTGCCGGCCACACCGCGCGGGTCGACGCGGTGCTGACCGAGGCGCGGGAGAGCCGACGGCTGAACCCCCGCGCCGTCGGTACTACGGACCCGAGCCCCGAGCTGCGTGACGGTCTGGACGCGCTCGAGCACACCGCCGTCGCGCTGCGGTCGGTGTTCCGCGCCATCGCCGACGGAGTGGCCGTCACGGCCGAAGCGCCGGACGCGGAA
>JAOPVG010000567.1 GCA_025966255.1 Jatrophihabitans sp. | reverse complement strand
GTAACTCGCCCAAGCCGCCCCCCATCCGGCTGTCGATGACGTTCCCGACGCTGGACGCGGCCAACGAGGTGTGGTTCGTGGCCTCGGGGCCGGGCAAGGCGCACGCGGTCGCACGAGCGGTAGGCGGCGCCGACCGCACCGAGGTCCCGTCGGCCGGGCCCCGGGGCCGGCTGCGCACGCGGTGGCTGATCGACGAGGACGCCGCGGCCGAACTGCCGCCCATCGAATAGCGGTTAGGCCCGCTCCGGGCGGTCTAATGGGTCTCGACCGCATGCCCCGGGTGATCGAGGAGTCCCATGAACCGCATCGCCGCCCCGTCCCGGACCGCCGCCGCCGGCCTCGCGCTGCTGCTCGCCCTCGGCGCGTGCAGCAGTTCGACGACGGGCAGCGCCGGCTCCTCCACGCCGCCCAAGACCTCGTCCGCGCCCGCGTCGTCCACCCCGGCCTCGAGCTCGGCGGCGGCCAACCCGACGGGGCTGGCCTCGGGCAGCGGCGGCGTCACGACGGTCCACATCGCCGGAGCCCTGCTCCGCGCCAGCGATCTCGGCCCGGGATTCACCGAGGCCCCGTTCACGGACAGCCCCAAGCCGCTCCCCTGCGGCAAACCGGGCAGCAGATCGTTCAACGACCAGGTGCCCGCCGCCGCATCGGCCGGTCGGCGCCTCGACGCAGGCGCGCTGTCGGCCACGTTCAGCGAGGAGATCCGGGTCTACGCCGACTCCGCCGGCGCCCAAAAGGCGTTGGCCGCCGCGACGGCCGGCCTCAACTGCGCGACGGGAACGCTCTACGGGACGGGCGGCGCGACGGCGAAGGTGACGATCACCAAGCCGCAAGAGGTAGGTGCCGCACTCAACATCGATGTCGGCCGCGGGTGGCGGCTCAAGTCGAGCCAGATCGAAAGCATCTACCTGGTCGGCGTGATCGGCCGCGCCTTGCTACTGCTGGCCTTCACCAACGCCCCGAGCGCGGACACCACCAAGCTGCCGGATCCGCAAACGGTCACCAAAGCGGCGATCGCCAAGGTCAAGTCGACCTAAGCCCCGCGATCAAGTCGCCCCAAGCCGGGGGCCTGAGGGTCAGCTCTCGCCGCGGCGGGCGCGCAGCCGGGCCAGGGCCTCTTCCAGGATCGCCGCGCCGTCTTCGTCGGAGCGCCGCTCCTTCACGTAGGCCAGGTGCGTCTTGTACGGCTCGTTGCGCGGGGCACTCGGTGGCGCCTCGGACTGACGACCCGCGGGGTAGCCGCAGCGCGGACAGTCCCACGTGTCGGGCAGGCTCGCGTCCATGGAGAACGCCGGCCGGACCTCGTGGCCATTGGCACAGAAGAACGACACCAACTGCCTCGGCGCGGATTCGCCTCGCTCGTTCTCACCCATCGGCCCGGCGCCTACTCGGCTGCCCCGGATCGCACTGCCACCAGCCACGTACGTCCCCTTCTCAAGTCGTTGTACGCCCCCGGGCGCGGTAGCGCTCAGCGGGGACGCGAGGTCAACCCTGGTTCTTGTAGAGCAGGCAAAGGCCGATGATGCTGATGGACCACACGACACCGGCGATGATCGTGAGACGGTCGAGGTTGCGCTCGACGACGGACGAGCCGGACAGGCTGGAGTAGAACGAACCGCCCAGCATCGAGGAGAGGCCGCCGCCCTTACCTCGGTGCAACAGGACGAGGACGATCAGCATCAGGCTCGCAACAATGAGCACGATGGAGAGCGTCAAGATCATCTTGGATTGCCTCAGCTGTAGGTAGTTGAACGACGAACGGGGCTAGCTCGTAAAGATTACCTGGCGCACCGGCAGTTGTGCGCACGGCTCAGGCATTGCCCCTAACGCTGGCGGCAGTCTGCCCCGCCGCGATGCAGATCGCGGCGAACTCCGCGGCGTCCAAACTGGCTCCGCCGACGAGCGCGCCGTCGACGTCGGGCTGCGCAACTATCTCGGCGGCGTTCGACGATTTGACCGAGCCGCCGTAGAGCACGCGGACGCCGTCGGCCAGGTCGGCGCTGTACAACTCGGCCAGCCGAGCCCGCAGCGCCCCGCAGACTTCCTGGGCGTCCTCGGGCGTGGCGACCCGGCCGGTACCGATCGCCCAGACCGGCTCGTAGGCGATCACGAGCGATTCGGCCTGCTCGGCCATCACACCGGCGAGCGCTGCGGTGAGCTGGGCCGTGGTGTGCGGGATCTGCTGCCCGGCTTCGCGGACGTCGAGCGTTTCGCCGACGCACAGGATGGGCGGGACGCCGTTGCGGACGGCGGCGATCACCTTGGCGTTCACCAGGGTGTCGTCCTCGGAGTGGTACTCCCGCCGCTCGGAGTGCCCGACCACGACGAACGCGCAGCCCAGCTTGGCCAGCATCGGTCCGCTGACATCGCCGGTGTACGCGCCGGAATCGTGCGGGGACAGATCCTGGGCGCCGAACGCGATCGGCACGCCGTCGCCCTGGATGACGGTCTGGACGCTGCGCAGGCTGGTGAACGGTGGCAGCACGGCCACCTCGACCCGGTGCATCTGCTCCTCGCTGAGGCTGAAGATCAGCTTCTGGACGAGCGCGATCGCCTCGAGGTGGTTGTAGTTCATCTTCCAGTTGCCGGCGATCAGCGGCCGCCGTCCCTCGATTGGTGGCAGTTTGCGTGGCTCCTTCGCCACGTCAGATTTCTTCCAGAACCGCAACACCAGGCAGTTCCTTACCCTCGAGGAATTCCAGCGACGCGCCGCCGCCGGTGGAGATGTGCCCGAACGCGTTGACGTCCAGTCCGAGTGCCCGTACGGCCGCCGCGGAATCGCCGCCGCCGACCACGGACAGCCCCTTCGTCGCGGCCACGGCCGCGGCGACGCCCTTCGTGCCGGCCGCGAACGGGGGCAGCTCGAACACGCCCATCGGACCGTTCCAGAAGACCGTCTGCGCGCCCTCCAGTGCCTCGGCGAACGCCGTCACCGTCTCGGGGCCGATGTCGAGGCCCTTGGTCCCGGCTGGGATCGCGTCGGCCGGCACGGTCTGCGTCTGCGCATCGGCCGACACCTCGGAGGCGACGACGATGTCGACGGGCAGGACGATCTTGTCGCCGGCTTCGTCGAGGAAGCGCCGGCAGTTGTCGATCTGGTCGGCCTCGAGCAGCGAGTCACCGACCTCGTGGCCCAGCGCGGCCAGGAACGTGAAGCACATGCCGCC
>JAOPVG010000546.1 GCA_025966255.1 Jatrophihabitans sp. | reverse complement strand
CGAGGCAGCGCGCGAACGCGTGCCGCTCGGCGTCGTCCTTGCTCGTCTCGCCCGGGTTGAAGCGGACGTTTTCGAGCAGCAGCACGTCACCGTCCTTCAGATCGGACGCGAGCAGCCGGGCGCTCTCACCGCAGGTGTCCAGCGCGAACTCGACGGGCCGGCCGAGCAACTGCGCGAGCCGGTCGGCGACGGGCCGCAGCGAATACTGCGGATCGGGCGCGCCCTTGGGCCGGCCGAGGTGCGCGGCGACGATCACCCGGGCGTCGCGCTCGAACAGCTTGGTGATGGTCGGGAGCGATGCCCGGATGCGTCCGTCGTCGGTGACCTTGCCGTCCTTCAGTGGCACGTTCAGGTCGGAGCGGACCAGGATGCGCCGGCCCTGGACACCGTGCTTGATCAGGTCGTCGAGGGTGCGCATGCCGCTAGAGGGATGAGCCGACGAGCGTGGTGAGATCGACCAGCCGGTTCGAGTAACCCCACTCGTTGTCGTACCAACCCACGACCTTCACCTGGTCGCCGATCACCTTGGTGAGGCCGGCATCGAAGATGCACGACGCCGGGTCGGTGACGATGTCGGAGCTGACGATCGGCGCCTCGGTGTAGCTGAGATACCCCTTGAGCGGACCCTCGGCCGACGCCTTGTACGCCGCCTTGATCTCGTCGACGGTGGCTTCGCGGGCCAGCTTCACGGTGAGGTCGGTGGCCGAGCCGGTCGGGATCGGGACGCGCAGCGCGTAGCCGTCGAGCTTGCCCTTGAGTTCGGGCAGGACGAGGCCGATGGCTTTCGCGGCGCCGGTCGAGGTCGGGACGATGTTGAGGGCGGCGGCGCGGGCGCGGCGGAGATCCTTGTGCGGACCGTCCTGCAGGTTCTGGTCGGCGGTGTAGGCGTGGATGGTGGTCATCAGGCCGCGCTCGATGCCCCACTCGTCGTGCAGCACCTTCGCCAGCGGGCCGAGGCAGTTCGTGGTGCAGGACGCGTTGGAGATCACCGTGTGCTTGGCCGGGTCGTAGTCGCCGTCGTTGACGCCCATGACGATGGTGACGTCCTCGTTGCTCGCCGGCGCGGAGATGATCACCTTCTTGGCGCCGCGGTCGACGTGCACCTTGGCCTTCGTCGCGTCGGTGAAGATGCCGGTGGACTCGATGACGACGTCGGCGCCGATGTCGGCCCAGGGCAGCTCGTTCGGGTCGCGCAGCGCGAACGCCTTGAAGGCCTTGCCGTCGACGGCGATCTCGTCCTCGGTAGAGGTCACGTCGCCCGGAAACCGCCCCAGGATCGAGTCGTACTTGAGCAGGTGCGCGAGGGTGGCGTTGTCGGTGAGGTCGTTGACGCCGACCACCTCGACATCGGCGCCGGAGGCTGCGATGGCCCGGAAGTAGTTGCGGCCGATCCGACCGAATCCGTTGATGCCCACACGTACGGTCACTGCGCTCGCTCCTAGACAGATGGCTGGTATGTCGATGGGTACGCCCTCGGCGCTGCCCTGCCTCAAAGCCTATCGGTTGCCCTCAACCCGCCCGGCTACCCAGGAAAACCGGCGAGTAGGTGCGTAGGAGGTCCGACCTCAGGGCGCGAGCATCTCCGCCGTCACCGCGGACTCGGTGTCGGGGATGTTCAGCTCGCTCGCCCGCTTGTCGGCCATCGCGAGCAGTCGACGGATCCGGCCGGCCACGGCGTCCTTCGTCATCACCGGATCGGACAGCGCGCCGAGTTCCTCCAGCGACGCCTGCTTGTGCTCCAACCGCAACCGGCCGGCCTGCAACAGGTGCTCCGGAGCGTCATCGCCCAAGATCTCCATGGCCCGGTGCACCCGCGCACCTGCAGCGACCGCCGCGCGCGCCGAACGCCGCAGATTTGCGTCGTCGAAGTTGGCGAGCCGGTTCGCGGTGGCGCGCACCTCGCGGCGCATGCGCCGCTCCTCCCACGCCATGACGGACTCATGCGCACCGATGCGCGTCAGCAACGCACCGATCGCATCGCCGTCGCGCACGAGCACCCGGTCGCCGCCGCGCACCTCGCGCGCCTTGGCCGAGACACCGAGGCGTCGACCGACGCCGACAAGCGCCAACGCGGCTTCCGCGGACGGACAGGTGATTTCCAGCGAGCACGCGCGACCCGGCTCGGTGAGCGAACCGTGGGCCAGGAACGCTCCCCGCCACGCCGCTTCGGCGTCAGCGATCCCGCCGGCCACTACGTGATGTGGCAAACCCTTCACCGGACGCCCACGCAGATCGACGAGTCCGGCCTGTCGCGCCAGCCGTTCCCCGTCCTTGGTCACCCGCACGAGATAGCGGCTGCCGCGCCGCAACCCCCCGCCGGCGACGATCTGCACCTCCGAGCCGTGCCCGAAGATGTCCGCGATCTCCTTGCGCAGCCGCCGCGCGACCGAGCCGGTATCGAGCTCGGCCTCGATAACGATGTGCCCGCCGACGAGATGTAGGGCCCCGGCAAAGCGCAGCAGGGTGGCGAGCTCGGCCTTGCGCGCCGACATCCGCGACACCGGTACTCGGCTGAGCTCGTCCTTGACCGCAGCGGTCATCGCCATGTGTCCGTCCCTCCCCCGGGTTTGCCGCTGAGCACGCCGCGAAACGCGTCGGCCAGCCGCACCGGGTCGTGCCGCTCAACGCTGTCGTCGGCGGCGAGTTTAGACACTACGAGACGCGCCCCGATGTCGCTCACGTAGCGGCGAAGTTCTTCAAGATCGAGTACAGCATCACTATCCGCAATCACGGCGTCGATTGGCAAGCCCCCGAACGGTTCCGCGTGGGTTTGGAGCAGCCGCAGCAACTCGTGCGGCTCGTAGTCGTCGGTCTCACCCGCTTGGGGGACGAGGTTGAGTACCACCACCACGCGCGCGCTCGTGCCGGCCAAGGTCTTGCCCAACTCGCGCAACAGCAGGTGCGGGATGACGCTGGTGAACCACGAACCCGGACCGAGCACGACCAGATCGGCCTCGCGCACGGCATCGGCCGCGCCGGCACACGCCGGCGCGCCCGGTGGCAGCAGTCGCACCGAGAGCACCCGTCCCGGTGTCGCCGCGATCGACGACTGCCCGCGGATCAACCGAGTGCGCGTCGGATCGCTCGGATCGAAGCGGTCGGCCTCGGCGATGAGATCCAAGGGGACGGGACTCATCGGCAACACCCGACCCACCGCACCGACCAACTCGGCCAACTTCGCGAGCGCGACGATCGGATCCTTCTGCCGCTCCAGCAATGCCGTCAGCATCAAGTTCCCGATCGGATGCCCGGCCAGCACGCCGTTGCCGCCCAACCGATGCTGCAAGAGATCGGCCCACTCGGAGTCCGAAGCGGACGAGCCGGCCAAGGCCGCCAGCGCCATCCGCAGATCCCCCGGCGGCAGCACCTTCAGCTCGCGCCGGATGCGGCCCGACGATCCGCCGTCGTCGGCCACGGTGACGATCGCGGTGAGCTGGTCGGTGATCAGTCGCAGCGCCGACAGCGAGGCGTGCAAGCCGTGCCCACCACCCAGCGCCACCACCCGCGGCCGAGAAACCTCACTCACGGCCGAGGTCCCGATGCACGACGCTCGTGTGCACTCCCATCGCGTTGAGACGGTCGGCCAACTGCTGACTCATGACCACCGAGCGATGCTTCCCGCCGGTGCACCCCACCGCGAGGGTGAGAAACGGCTTGCTCTCGCGGCGGTAGCCGGCGCCGACGATGCGCAGGATCTCGGTGTAACGGTCCAGAAACTCCGAGGCGCCTTCCTGGCTCAGGACGTAGTCGCGCACCTCGGAGTCACGTCCGGTCAGGTCGCGCAGTTCGGGGATCCAGTACGGGTTGGGCAGGAACCGAACGTCGACCACCAGATCCGCATCCACGGGCAGACCGTACTTGTAACCGAACGACAACACCGTGGCCCGCAACTCCGGAGCGCCCTTACCGGCACCACCGGTGAACGCGGCTTCGATCGCGCGCCGCAGCTCGTGCACGGAACGATCGCTCGTGTCGATCACGAGGTCGGCTTCGTCGCGCAACCCGGCCAGCAGCTCCTGCTCGGCCTTGATTCCGTCCACGAGCCGACCGTCGCCCTGCAGCGGATGCGTGCGGCGCACGTTCTCGAACCGCCGCACCAACACATCCGAGTTGGCCTCGAGGAACAGCACCCGCGGCCGCATCCGGCGCGAGGCGAGATCGCGGATCACGCCGCGGAGGTCCTTGGAGAACGCCCGACCGCGCACGTCCATCACCACGGCCAGCCGGGTGACCTCGCCCTGGCTGCGACTGCCGAGGTCGACGAGCGTGCCGATCAGCTCGGGCGGGAGATTGTCGACGACGAAGAAGCCGAGATCCTCGAAGCACTTCGCGGCGGCGCTGCGGCCGGCGCCCGAGAGCCCGGTGATGATCACCGTCTCCAGCGCGCCCTGCGGCGTCTCAGTCATGCATTGCCTCCCTGTTCGGCGCCATCCTCTCGCGTCTCGTCGTCGAGCACCTCTCCAGTCGTGACATTCACGGCTGGCACCGAATCCTGGGGCGCCGCGAGGGCGGCCACGATCGCCTCGGCGGTGCGCCGGCCGATGCCCGGCACCTCGATGAGGTCCTCGACGCTCGCCGCCCGCAACCGCTTCAGCGAACCGAACCGACGCATCAGCGCCTTGCGCCGCGTTTCGCCGAGACCGGGGATGCCGTCGAGCGCCGACGTGGTCATCGCCTTCGACCGCTTCTGCCGGTGGTAGGTGATCGCGAAGCGGTGCGCTTCGTCGCGCACCCGCTGCAGCAGGTACAGCCCCTCCGAGGTGCGCGGCAGGATTGCCGGGTAGGGCTGATCGGGCAGCCACACCTCTTCGAGCCGCTTGGCCAACCCCACCAGCGAGACGTCCTCGATGCCGAGTTCGTCGAGCACCGCCTTGGCCGCGGCCACCTGCGGGGCACCGCCGTCGACGACGAGCAGGTTCGGCGGATACGCGAACTTGCGCGGCCGACCGGTCGTCGGGTCGATGCCCGGCGGCGGCGCCTCGAACTCGGCCCGTTCGGCGCTGGGATCGGTGTCGGCATCGGCGCCCACCGCCACCTGCTCGTCGAGGTAGCGGGCGAAGCGGCGGCGCACCACCTCGGCGATCCAGTCGGTGTCGCCGGTGCCCTCGCGCATCGCGAACCGGCGGTACTCGCTCTTGCGCGCCAGGCCGTCCTCGAACACCACCATGCTCGCCACGACGTTCGTGCCCTGGACGTGGCTGATGTCGAAGCACTCGATGCGCAGCGGCGACGTGGGCAGATCGAGCGCCTCTTGCAACTCACCCAGGGCGCGCGATCGTGCGGTGAGATCCGACGCCCGCTTCAGCTTGTGCTGCATCAGCGCCTGGGCGGCGTTGCGCGTCACCGTCTCGGCCAGCGCCCGCTTGTCACCGCGCTGGGGCACCCGCACGCTCACCCGCGACCCGCGGCGCTCGCTGAGCCATTCGCTCAGCGCGCCGGCGTCGTCGGGCAGGACGGGCACGAGCACCTCGCGCGGGATCTCCGAACCGTCATCCTCGAACAAGCCGTAGAACTGCGTCACGAACTGCTCGACGAGATCGCCGGTGCTCATCTCGTCGAGCTTGTCGACCACCCAGCCCCGCTGGCCGCGCACCCGCCCACCGCGCACATGGAACACCTGCACGGCGGCTTCGAGATCGTCCTCGGCGAAGGCGACGACATCGGCATCGGTGCCGTCGCCGAACACGACGGCCTGCTTTTCCATCGCCCGGCGCAGCGCCTCGAGGTCGTCCCGCAACCGGGCGGCGAGCTCGAACTCCAGGTTCTCGCTCGCCTCGCTCATGCGTCGTTCGAGGCGCTTCATCATGTGGTCGGTCCGGCCGACCATGAAGTCGCAGAAATCGTCGACGATGTGCCGGTGTTCCTCGGCGGTGACCCGCCCGACGCACGGGGCGCTGCACTTGCCGATGTAGCCGAGCAGGCACGGCCGGCCGACCTGGCCCGCGCGCTTGAAGACGCCGGCCGAGCAGGTGCGGGCCGGGAACACGCGCAGCAGCAGGTCGAGGGTCTCGCGGATCGCCCAGGCGTGGGAGTACGGGCCGAAGTAGCGCACGCCCTTGCGCTTCGGGCCGCGCATCACCTGCAGCCGCGGGTATTCCTCGTAGAGCGTGACGGCCAGCGACGGGTAGGACTTGTCGTCGCGGTAGCGCACGTTGAACCGCGGGTCGTACTCCTTGATCCACGTGTACTCGAGCTGCAGCGCCTCGACCTCGGTGCGCACGACGGTCCACTCGACGCTCGCCGCGCTGAGCACCAGCTGCCGGGTGCGCGGGTGCAGCGCCGACACATCGGCGAAGTAGGAATTCAGCCGCTGCCGCAGGCTCTTCGCCTTGCCGACGTAGATGACCCGGCCCCGTTCGTCGCGGAACCGGTAGACGCCCGGCTCGAGCGGAATTGTCCCTGGAGCCGGGCGATATGTGGACGGGTCGGGCACCCCTTCGAGGTTAGTGCTCGCATCTGACCTTCTCGACCGTCGAGATGTCCTATGCTTCGCCTCGTTGCGACCGGCCAAGATCAGTGCCGGTCCGTCACGAAGGCCACGCAGCCATGTCGAGCGACTCCCCGGGTCCCGAGCACGTCGCCACCGCGACCCTCGGCCGGTCCCGCATTCGACCGCTCGTCGCCCAACATGTGATTGATCCGGACATACCGGGCCCACCCTCGCCGAAAGCGCTCGACGCGCTGGCCGCCGAGGTCCAAGGCAGCGTGATCGTTCCGGACGATCCCGCCTACGCCGCCGCCCACCTGGTGTGGAACCGCGATCGCCAGCGGCGGCCGGCGGTGATCGTCGCGTGCCGGACGCCCGAGGACGTCGTCGCCACGATCGGCTTCGCCCGCACCGTGGGCCTCCCCCTGGCCGTCCGCGGCGGCGGCTACACGCCCTCCGGGACGGCCACCTGCGACGGCGGCGTGGTCCTCGACACCCGGCCGATGAACAGCGTGTCCGTCGACCGCGCCAATGGCACCGTCACGGTCGCCGCCGGCGCCACGTGGGGCGACGTCGACCCCGCGACCCAGGAGCACGGGCTGATCGTGCCGGGCCTGCCCGTGTCCGGCGTGGGCGTAGCAGGCTCGACCATCGGCGGCGGGTACGGGCATCTGCGCCGCGCCTACGGCCTGGCCTGCGACAACCTCGTCCACGCCGATCTCGTCACGGCCGACGGCACCCGCCTGACGGCGTCGGGCGATCACAACTCCGAACTGCTCTGGGGCCTGCGCGGCGGCGGCGGCAACTTCGGCGTGGTCACCTCGCTGACCTTCCGGCTGCGCCCGCTGCCGGGCCCGGTGATGTCCGGCGCGTTCCTCTACCCGGCCGACCGGGCCGGGCCGCTTCTGCGCTTCTACCGCGACTACACGGCCCGCCTGCGGGAGGACGTGACGACGCGGTTCAGCTTCGTCGGGGCCCCGCACTCGGCGCTGATGGCCCAGACGCTGGGGCTCATCCCGACGGTGCGGGTCATCGCGATCACGGTCGTGTGCGTCGGGCACCCGATCGAGGCCGAGGCCCTGGTCCGGCCGCTGCGCGAGGCCGCGCCGCTGCTCGCGGATCTTGTCAAGGCGCGGCCGTACGCGGTGATCCAGTCCGGACCCAACGCGGCCTATCCGGCCGGCGCTCGCGCCGACGTGGTGTCGGAGTACCTCCCGGCCCTGGACGAGGACGTGGTGAGCGCGCTCTGCGAGCAGTACACGCAGATGCCGCCCGGCTCGTGCGAGATGCACATCGACCACATGGGCGGCGCCGTGGGCCGGG
>JAOPVG010000525.1 GCA_025966255.1 Jatrophihabitans sp. | reverse complement strand
CTTGGCCGTGTCGGCCCGGCCGGCGTCGTCGGTCCGCAGCAGGTAGCGGTGCCGCTGGCCGTAGGTGTTGTGCACTTCGGCGACGACGCAGACGACGTCCCCGGCGCGGTCGTGGCACCAGTAGAGGGACAGCGGGTTGAACACGTAGCCGAGACTGCGCGCGTTGGTGAGCATGGTGATGCGTCCGCCGGCGAGGTCGGTGCCGTTCGCGGCCAGATAGTCGTCGAGGTTCTCGCGCAGGCTGCGCGTCGGGTCGCCGACGTGGTCGCGTGATTCGAAGCCGGCCAGCGCACCGTGGCGGGGCAGGTCGTCCAGATCGACGAACCACAGGTAGCTGCGGTGCCGCAGCTCGTGGCGCACCGGTTCGGCCCGCACATGCGCGATATCCACTGCGTAAATCGCCGGCGTGCGAGCGCTCATCGCGTGGGGGTCCTTTCTGGCGTCACCTTGGTCACCAGTGCACGCCCAGGCTGGCAGCGGCCTCGACGCCGGAGCGGCAGCCGTCCTCGTGGAATCCCCAGCCGTGATACGCGCCGGCGAACGCGAGCACGCCGTCGTTGAGCTCGGGCAGCCGCTCGCGGGCCTGCACCGATGCGCTGGTGTAGACGGGGTGCTCGTACATCATCCGTTCGATCACGGTCTCCGGCGCGACCATCTGCTCGCCGTTGAGCGTGACGACGTAGGTCTGCGGCCCGTCCAGACGCTGCAGGCGGTTCATGTTGTAGCTGACTTGGACGGCGGTCGGCAGCGAGTCACACGAGGGCAGCGCGTAGTTCCACGACGCCGCGGCCTTGGGCGTGTCCGGCAGCACCGAGGTGTCGGTGTGCAGCACGGTCGGGTTGAGCGTGTACTCGATAGCGCCGAGCAGTTCCCGCTCAGCCGGCGTAGGGGCGCTCAGCAGGCCCAGTGCCTGGTCCGGGTGGGTCGCGACGACGACACCGTCGAACCGCTCGGCCGAGTCGGAGTCGTCACGCACCTCCACGCTCTTGCCGACCCGAGTGATCGCGCGGATCGGGGTCGAGGTCTGGACGGCCGTCAGCCCCTTGGCCGCTCGCTCGACGTAGCGGGCGGAGCCGCCGGCGACCGTGTACCAAGTCGGGCTGCCGATGACGCTCAGCATGCCGTGGTTGTCGAGGAAGGTGAACAGGTAGCGGGCCGGGTAGTCGCCGGCCTGGGTGGGCGCGGTCGACCACACGGCCGCGATCACCGGAGTCATGAAGTGGGAGACGAAGTAGGGCGAGAAGCCGCCCTCGGCGAGGAACTCCCGCACGGTCTGGCCGTCGTCCTCGCGATCGAGCACGGCGTGCGCGCGGCGGTGGAACTTGACCACCTCGGCGAGCATGCGCAGGTACTTGGCGTTCCCGAGAACGCGCGCTGATGGCAGAAGCCCAGAGAGTCCGCGCCCGCCGGCGTATTCGAGACCGCAGCCGGCACAGGAGATCGACATGCTCATGTCGGATGCCTGGGTGGCAATGCCCAGTTCGCTGAACAGGCGGCCCAGCATCGGGTAGGTGCGCCGGTTGTGCGCGATGAAGCCGCTCTCGACCGAGCGCAGGACGCCATCGGCGCCAACCACGTCATGCGTGTGGGCGTGGCCCCCGAGGCGATCATCGGCCTCGTAGAGCGTGACATCGGCAGCGCGTTGCATGACATAGGCGGCGGTCAGGCCGGCTACTCCACTGCCCACGACTGCGATTCTGCGGCGTGTCACCGGTGCTGTCCCTCCGCACTGTCCCGACCCCGGTCGTGGCTTGACCGAAGGACTTGCGACGACGGCAGTACCGGGTCGTACGCCGTCATAGAGGGAGTTCGCGGGAAACCGGCATCGCGGTTCCACAGAGTGGCGCGGACTCGGGGAGACCGAGCGCCGCCCAGAGAGCAGGGAAGAGACGGCGGCACGGGAGGGATGTGCCGCCGCCTCTTCCGGCCCCATCCTAAAACATCGCTTCCCTGATCGCTCCAACTAGTTTGATCTGGTGCCCGATTCATACTTCGCACTGATTTCCGAGGCCGACGACAGTGCCCGCTACCTCGCCGGTCCGGCAACTGTGGGGCCGTGGGCGACCGATCTCCAGCACGGTGGGCCCCCGAACGCGCTCGCGGTGGCGGCAGCCGAAGCGGCGGTCCGGAAGGCGACCGGCCGCGACGATCTCCTCGCGCTGCGGCTGTCCGCGGACTTCGTCAGGGCGGTTCCCGTCGACGAGATCGACCTCCGGTCGCGGATTGTCCGAAGTGCCCGAAGTGCCGCCCTGGTCGAGGTCGTGATCGCCGCGGGTGGGCGGGATTGCCTGCGCGTTCGCGTCTGGTTCGTGCGTGATTCCGACACATCCAGGATCGCGATTCCGCTGCCGGAGCCGGTCGTCGTGCCGAGCGTGCCGGGCGGGATCGACTGGGACTTCGGCTACGGCGCCAGCCTTGAGTGGCGGTTTGTCCGTGGCCGAATGGGCGAGCCCGGAGCCGCGGCGGCGTGGGTGCGTCCGAGAATCCCGCTGCTCGACGGGTACGACCTGTCCGGTCTGTCCCGGGCTGCGCTCATCGCCGACTCGGCGAGCGGGATCTCCGCGGAGTTGGACTGGGCGGAGTGGTCATTCCTGAACGTCGACCCCGATCTGCACCTCGCCCGCCCGTTGATCGGCGAATGGGTGCTGATGGACGCGGTCACTCAGCTCGGGCCGCACGGTTCGGCACTGGCCCGATCGACCCTGTCCGACGTCCGCGGTGAGGTCGGCCGCGGCCT
>JAOPVG010000519.1 GCA_025966255.1 Jatrophihabitans sp. | reverse complement strand
GACGCGCTATGCCGAGCCGGTGCTCGAGGTGCTCGGCTGAGCCGATCCGGAGGCCGTAGAGCCCGTGGCCGTCAGCTGACCATCGACCTCGTCATCGTTGAGGGGCGCCGGCTCGCGCACCAATGCGGCCGTCAGCCCAGCAAGGACGATCAGCACGATGGCCACGAGGAGCGCCAGCTGCACGCCGTGCAGGAAGTCCGTCTTGATGCTCGGCGGGATGTCGGCGAGGCTGAACGACCCCGATGCGCCGCCGGTCTCGAGGATCTTGAGTACCTGCTCCTTCGCGCTGGGTGCCAGCGCCGACAGCAGCGGGCTCTGGTCGAACAGTCGCGAGACCGAGCTCGTGAGGTGCGAGTTGATGATCGCGCCCAGCACGGCCACACCGACCACTGCACCCAGCTGGCGCGCGGTGTTCGTCGCCGAAGCCGCCATCCCGGAATGCCGCCCCGGGACGTGCGACAGCACCGCCGACGTCAGCGGCACCACGGTGATCCCGAAGCCGAGACCGGCGAGCGCCAGCGCGAGCGCGAGCAGCCAGAAGGTGAGGTCGTCGCCGTGGCCGAGCTCGACGCGGGCGAGCAGCATTCCGACGGCGGCCAGTGCACAGCCGGCGACGGTCGGTGCCCGAGAGCCAACCCGCGCGACCCACGGCCCGGTGGCCAAGCCACCCACCACGATCGCCACCGCCATCGGCGCGAACATGCCCGCCAACCTCAGCCCCGAGTAGTTCTGCCCGATGTCCAGATAAAGCGCGGTGAAGAAGAAGATCGCGAACACGCCGAAGTACACGGCGAACGCCGCGAACAGCGCCGAGCTGACGATCGGCTTCCGGATGTAACTCAGGTTCAGCATGGGGTTGCGCACCCGCCGCTCCACCGGTCCGAAGGCGAGCAGGCACAACCCGCCGATCACGAACAGCGTCACGATCCACCATGTGGTGTAACCCTTGTACTCCCCGGAGATCGCCGCGAAGATCACGCAACCGAGCCCGGCCGCACCGAGCACAAAGCCGGCGAAATCAATCCGTCCCGGTTGCGGGTCCTTGCTCTCCGGCACGAAGAGCACGACGGCTGCGAGCAGCACGATCGACGCAGCCAGGTTGAACCAGAACACCGAGCGCCAGTCGCCCGCACCGACCAGCAGGCCACCGATCACCGGGCCCAGCGCGAGGGCGAGACCGGACACGGCCGACCACGCGCCCAGTGCGCGAGCGCGCTGCGCCCGCTGCGGATAGAGCTGCCGGATCACCGACAGCGTCCCCGGTTCCGAGGCGGCGGCCCCGAGGCCCATGACGGCGCGTCCAGCGATGACCACGGCGACGCCCGATGCCAGCGCACACATCAGCGAACCGATAGTGAAGATCACGATGCCGGCGATCATCACCCGCTTGCGGCCGAGCCGGTCGCCCAAGGAGCCGCCGAGCAGCATCAAACTCGCGAAGACCAACGCGTAGGCGTTGACCACCCACTGCAGCGGGATGACGCCGGCCGATATGCCGGTCTCGAGATTCCCGAGCGTGACGCTGACGATCGTAGTGTCGAGGAACGTCAAGAACAGGACCGCCAACACGGTGCCGAGAGCGGCCCCGCGCGACGCTGTGCCCGGCGCGCCAGCCTCGGCGATCGTCACCCGCTCAGTTTGGCAGGGCAGTCATCTTGGGGTCCTTGCACACGGCGGGCGGCGTGCCCTGAAGTCCGAGCAGCGCGCAGAAGGTCTCCGCAGCCACCTTCCAGGTGCCGCCTTCGCGGACGGCCTTGCCGTGCGTGTTGGGCAGCAGCGGTGACCCGTTGCTGGTGAGCGTGAAGGTGACGTCTGCGACGTTCGGACTGGCCAGGTTCACCTTCGAGACGGTCGCCGCCAACTTCTGCGCGGCCGCGGCCTTGGCCTGCCCGGCCAACGTCGGGCTGAACGCTGATCCGTGCTGCAGCACGGTCACGGTCTGCGCAGTCGTCGCCTTGATGTCGAAGAACGTCTCGTACGCGGTAGTGACGGCTTTCGTGGTGACGGCGTCGGCCGACGTTCCCGCACCGGACGTGGCCGCGCTCGTCGAAGCCGCGCTCGTCGAGGCCGCGGGCGTCGAGACGGGAGTGCTCGACGAGGACGACGAGCCACCCTTGCCCGAGCTCGAACAACCGGCGAGCCCGGTGAGCGCGACGACACCGATGACAACCAGGGCCGAGCGAGCTCGACCTGAGCTGCCTGTTTCGCGAGATGAAATGGTCATGGCCGTGCTCCTCGATGGTCCGGCTGGCAGATGGGGACCGGCTGGCGCATCCGCAGCAAGATGATGTGTAACACGTTCTACGCCGATGTGGAACACGTTCCACTCGGTGTCCCGCCCGGCTGCACACGTACGATGAAGCTCGAGCTCTTCAAGGAGTTGACCCCCGTGTGCGGCATCGCAGCGGTCCATGACTTCCGTCCCACGCCCGGTCGGCTGCGCCGGACCCGCGCTCTCGGCGAGGCCATGCTCGGCCCGCTGGCCCATCGGGGCCCGGACGGCCAGGGCTCGGAGCTGATCGGCCCCACCTGGCTCGGCCACACCCGGCTGGCAATCGTCGACCTCGCTGGTGGTCGGCAGCCGATGACGGGGGGCTCGTCCGGCCTGTGGGTCGTCGCGAACGGCGAGATCTACAACCACGGCGCGCTACGGGCGGAACTGGCCGGGCCGTTCGCCACGTCCTCCGACTCCGAGGTCGTGCTGCACGTCGTCGCGAGCCGCGGCACCGGCGGCATCCACGACATGCGTGGCATGTACGCGTTCTGCGTCGCGGGTGCCGACGGGCGCATCGTGCTGGGCCGCGACCCGCTCGGCGTCAAGCCGCTCTACTGGGCCAGGCACGACGACCGACTGCTGGTCGCGTCGGAACTCGGCGCGTTCCCGACCGAGGTTCGCCCCGTCGTCGAGGAGTTCCCGCCCGGTCATCACTGGACTCCCGAGGACGGGCTGCAGGCCTTCGTCGATCTGCGCACGGATCCTCTTGGCGTGGATCAGCCCGTCGGCCCGGCCTTCACCGAGCGCCACCAGGCCCGGCACGCGATCCGCGAGACACTCGTCGGTGCGGTACGGGAGCGAATGATGGCCGACGTCCCGGTCGGGGTGTTCCTCTCCGGCGGTCTCGACTCGAGCATCGTCGCGGCGATCATGGCCCGCGAGTCGGAGCCGGGCGCAACGCTGCACTCGTTCGCTGCGGGTACACCGGACAGCCCGGATCTCGCGGCGGCCCGGCTCGTCGCCGAGAGGTACGGGCTGGAGCACCACGAGCGCATCTACACCGACGACGAAGTGATCGCCATCCTGCCCGTGGTGGTTCGCGCTACGGAGAGCTACGAACCGTCACTGATCCGCAGCGCCGTCCCGAACTACCTGCTCGCCGAACTGGCCGCGCGGCACGTCAAGGTCGTCCTCACGGGGGAGGGTGCCGACGAGTTGTTCGCCGGCTACCACCACCTCCGCGACCTCGACAGCTCGGCTCTGCAGGACGCATTGGTGCACGGTCTCGAGTCGCTCCATCACCTCAACCTGCAACGGTGCGACCGCGTGACCATGGCCCACGGGCTCGAAGCGCGGGTGCCCTTCCTGTCGCGGGACCTGCTCGCCGTCGCGCAGCAGATCCCGATCGAATGGAAGCTCCTCGGTGAGGACGGGCGGGAGAAGGCACACGAGAAGGCGATCCTTCGCGAGGCGTTCGAGGGCTGGCTGCCGGCCGAGATCCTGTGGCGGCGCAAGGCACAGTTCGGCGACGGCTCGGGCACCGCGGACGTCATGACCCGGCAGGCTGAGGCCTTGGTGCCGGACGCGGACTGGGCCGAGATCCGCATCCCCGGGCTTCCTCCGGCCCGCAGCCGCGAGGAGCTCGGCTATCAACGGATCTTCGCTGAGCACCTGGGCGGGATCCGGGCCGAGCAGGTGTTGGGCCGGTTCGCCACCGCCTGACGCGCAGTAGGCGCACGGCCGTCATTTTCTCGCAACAGTCGGCTGTCAACATGTCGCCATGGAGCCCGTGCATCCGGAGAGCGCAAGCGCCCTCGCGCTATCGACCGCGCCTGCGATCACGCGGCTGTCGGCCGGGCAGATCGCGGAGTTGATCGCCCGGGACGAGCTCTGCGCCGAAGAGGTCGTTGCCGCCCACCTGCACCACATCGCCGACGTCGACCGCACGCTCCGCGCCCTGGTCAGCTGCAACGGTGAGCGCGCCCTGGGCGAGGCCCGCCGCATCGACCGGGACCGACGGCTCGGGGGCGCCGTCGGTCCCTTGGCCGGCGTGCCGTTCGTCGTCAAGGACAACATCGACGTGCGCCGTCAGACGACGTCGAGCGGATCCCGAGCGCACGCCAACGTGGTGGCTCTGCGCGATGCGCTGGTGGTGCGCCGCCTGTGCGCGGCCGGGGCCGTCCTGCTCGGCCGGGCCAACATGGACGAGCTGGCGATGGGTGCGTCCACCCAGACCTCGGCCTTCGGCGCGACGCGCAACCCGTGGGACGTGCGCCGCAGCCCCGGCGGCAGCAGCGGCGGTTCGGCGGCCGCGGTCGCGGCCGGTCTGGCGACCGTGTCGGTGGGCAGCGATACCGGCGGCTCGATCCGCGAACCGGCCGCCCAGTGCGGCGTGGTCGGGATGGCACCGTCGCCGGGATTGGTGCCGGTGGCCGGAGTCGTTCCCTTCGCGCCGGACCTCGATCGGGTCGGCCCGCTGACCCGCTCGGTCGCCGACTCGGCCCGGCTGCTTGCTGTCCTGTCCGGCCGTCCCGATCTCGCCGTCCTGAGTCAGCGCGCCGTCCACCAACTCCGCGTTGGTGTGGTCGAGGAACTGTCCGGCTCGGCCAATCAGCCCGGTGTACTCGCGCGGCTGCAGGTGGTGCGTCATGCGTTGCGCCGTCTCGGCGTGGAGATCATCTCGGTCTCGGTGCCGGACAGCCCGCGCGCGCTGGGCGCGTACCTGAAGATCACCTCGGCGGCGTGCGTGCCGCTTCTGGAGCCTTACGTTCGCACCGGCCAGGCGGGCGACGAGGTGGTCCGCCGGTGGCAGATCGGGCAGGCGCTGCTCGGTCCGGGCGGCGCCGACGAACTCGCCGATGCCTTCGCCGTCCAGCAGCGCCTGGCCGAGCAGACCCGAAGCCTTTTCGGGCAGTGCGACGTGCTGCTGTCGCCGACCATGCCCACCACCGCGCCGCTGCTACGCGACGAGACAGCCGACCTCGCCG
>JAOPVG010000516.1 GCA_025966255.1 Jatrophihabitans sp. | reverse complement strand
GCCAACAGCACGACGATCGCGACGTCGATGAGCAGATCGAGGATGCTGAGGATCCGGCTCAGACCTGGCGCAGGGGAGCCGAGTCCGATGAGACCGAACAGGATGCCCAGCCCGGCGAGCACCCAGGTGACGATGCGCGCCCAGTTCCTTCCCTTGCTCACCTTCACCGCCAGCAGCGCGTAGAGCACGAGAAACACGATGCCGATGACCGCGCCGACGGCGATCGCCGCATTGACCGTGGAGTCCGTGGCGTTCACGTTGTTCTTGAGGAGCTGCTTCTTGAGGTCGTTCTTCGTCGCGAACAGCACGATGATCGAGATAAGGCCGATCCCGACCCGCAAGAACATCAGCCGCACGGCATTCGTGACGGGCGGCGGCCGTTCGCCGGGCTGCACTACGCCCCAGCCTTCCGGGGGTATGGGGGCCTGGGGCAGTCCGCCGCTGTATCCAGTCATCAGTCGACTCCTTGTTCAGGTGGTCGGATTGATACCCAGGCACCGAAGCGAAGTACCGGCGAACGGTTCAGCCGAGGTCGAGGCCGGGGTAGAGCGGGTTCGCGGCGAGCATCTCGTCCGCGGCCGAGTGCGTCTTGCCGGCCACGCCGTCGGCGATCGCGTACTTCGCCTTGGACGCGCCGCCCGATGCCGCCGCATTCGGGGAGGTGGCGGTGAGGACGTCGACGATCAGCTCAGCGACCCGGTCGAACTCCTCGGCGCCGAAGCCACGCGAGGTGAGCGCCGGCGTGCCGATGCGCACGCCGGAGGTGTACCAGGCGCCGTTGGGATCGCGGGGGATCGCGTTGCGGTTGGTGACGATCCCGGAGTCGAGCAGCGCCGACTCGGCCTGCCGCCCCGTCAAGCCGAACGACGTCACGTCGAGTAGCGCGAGATGGTTCTCGGTGCCATTGGTGACGAGCCGCACGCCCCGCTTCATCAACCCCTCGGCGAGCGTGACGGCGTTGTCGGCAACGGCCTGGGCGTAGGTCTGGAACGCCGGCTGCCGCGCCTCGGCCAGGGCCACGGCCTTGGCCGCCATGACGTGCCCGAGCGGGCCGCCGAGCACCATCGGGCAACCGCGGTCGACGGAGTCGGCGAACTCGGGCTGGCAGAGCACCATGCCGCCGCGCGGCCCGCGCAGCGACTTGTGCGTGGTCGTCGTGGTCACGTGCGCGTGCGGCACGGGGTCGTAGTCGCCGGTGAACACCTTGCCGGCGACGAGGCCGGCGAAGTGCGCCATGTCGACCATCAGCACGGCACCGACCTCGTCGGCAATCTCGCGCATCGTCGCAAAGTTGATCTTGCGCGGGTAGGCCGAGTAGCCGGCGATCAGGATGAGCGGCCGGAACTCCTTCGCCGTGGCCCGCACCTTCTCGTAGTCGAGCAGGCCGGTCTTCTCGTCCGTCCCGTACGACGACTGGTGGAACATCTTCCCGCTGATGTTGGGCCGGAAGCCGTGGGTGAGGTGACCGCCGGCGTCGAGCGACATCCCCAGCGCGCGTTGGTCGCCCAGCGCCCGCCGCAGCTGCTGCCAGTCGGCCTCGCTGAGGTCGTTGACGTGCTTCGCGCCGGCATTCTCGAGGGCGGGCAGCTCGATGCGCTGCGCCAGGATTGCCCAGAACGCGACGAGGTTCGCGTCTATGCCGGAGTGGGGTTGGACGTAGGCGTGCGGCGCGCCGAACAGCGCCGTGGCGTGGTCGACGGCGGCCTGCTCCACGGTGTCGATGTTCTGGCAGGCGGCGTAGAAGCGGTGCCCGATCGTGCCCTCGGCGTACTTGTCAGACAGCCAGGTGCCCATCGTCAGCAGGACGGCGGGTGAGGCGTAGTTCTCGCTCGCGATGAGCTTGAGCGAGCTGCGTTGGTCGGCCAGCTCGCTGCGGATCGCCCCGGCCACGGTCGGCTCGACGGACTCGATGACCTGCAGCGCATTCTGATAAGCGGCCGACGCAGTGGCGGCGTCGAAGGGGAGCGTGGCGTTTTCGATGGGCATGAAGATGGGCCTCCTCGTTCGGCAACGGAGCCCAGGCGCGCGGCGGTGCAGCTCGAACCGCTCCCCGGTGGTCGGATCCACCTTACGAAGCGCCAGTCACGGCTCGGCGTCAGGATAGCGGCTGCCGCGAACGTCGGCGGCTCGGCTTGACGAGCGCGGCCACCCACATCCGGCCGAGCCAGTCGGCGAATTGCTCGTCGGTCCAGCCGCGTTCGTTGACGAGCTGATGCCACAGGGTGCCGTCGGTGGTGGCCCAGATGAGGTCGCGGCATTCCTGCTCGCTCACCGCCAGCTGCCCGGTGGCTGCGGCCGCCTGGGCCATGACTCCCATGCCGACGTAGCGCTGGCGCCCCATCTCGGCGAGCATCTCGGCGGCGCTCGCCTCCGTGCCCGTAGCGCCCTGGACGGCGAGCAGAAAAGGGGCCATCCGGCGGGCCGTCGCCGTCGACATCCGGGCGTGCATCATGAACCGCTTCGCGAGGTCCGGCTCGCCGCGAATCGCCTTGATCTCCGGACGCTCGTGGAAGACGACCTGCTCGTCGTCGCCGCCGATGGTCACGTCCCAGACCCGGTGCAGCAGAGTCGCCTTGTTCTTGAACGTCGCGTAGATCGTTTCCGGCGACACCCCGGCCGCC